>CAJUQB010000003.1:68099-71373 GCA_910588285.1 uncultured Lachnospiraceae bacterium | reverse complement strand
GAAGGAATCGGTTTTACCACGATTTCCTGTTCTCCCACCAGCTTATCCACCAGCGCATCCAGCACCACATCTGTAGAACCGTAGGTATTGATATACGTCCGGATCCTGGGCACATCCGCAAGATGATACGGATTTTCCAGGGAAATAAACACCGTCGGCACATCGTGAATGAAAATCGGGCAGTCTGCCCCCATGGGCTGGGCCCACTCCAGACGAACCACCGTCTGGTTGGACTTAGTGGCCAAATTCGCCACGTAAATCAGCAGATCGTAATTGTCGATCACCTCCGACATGGGGGCCTCAATGCCCTCAAAACCCTTGGCCGGCTGGAATACGTCCACCTGAAAGCCTTCCTTTTTCAGGCGATCCACCACCGCGTCTACCCGGGTCTCCACTCCGAAGGCCAAATCCGTAGCACCGCCCTCTTTGGGATACACCAGGATCCGCGGATAACGTTCCGGCGTGATGGGGAAGAGATCCTTTTCCTGCTTCACCAGAGTGACGGAGGTATCTGCCACCCTCCGGGCCGCCTCCCAGTGCTCCTCCGATCCTACTACCTCCTGTGCCCGCTTAAGATCCGGAATCAGCGTTCCCGCCTCCCGCTTCTCTGGGAGCCTCAGGGCCGCCTTCAGCGCCAGCACACGGGCTACCGCCTCATCCAGCCGCTGGAAAGAGATGATCCCCTGCTCTAGGGCCTTCCTGACATACCCCAGATCCTCCTCCATATTTTTGGCAAACAGGATCATATCGCAGCCAGCATTGATACAGGTGGGAAGGGCCTGCTCCCGGGACATGGCGCATCCTAAGCCCGCCATGGCTGAGGAATCTGTAATAATGGTTCCGTTAAAATGCATCCGCTCCCGCAAAAGATCTGTCAAAAGCTCCTTGGACAAGGCTCCGGGCATAATCTCCTCATCCTTCAAAGAAGGGTTCAGTTTCCGGCTCCAGGCAGGCTGCATAATGTAGCCTGCCATCACCGTCAGGGCGCCTGCGTCAATGGATTTCTGATAGGCCGCCCCGTAGGTATCCATCCATTCCTGCTCATCCAGGGAATTGACCGACGTCACCAGGTGCTGGTCCCGCTCATCCACCCCGTCCCCGGGAAAATGCTTGATGGAGGCAGCGATTCCATGCTTTTGAAGCTCCGTCACATAGGCGGCCCCCATATCGGCCACCCGCTCGGGATCAGCCCCGTAGGTTCTGGTATTGGTAATGGGGTTGCGCCAGTTGTTGTCAATGTCGATTACCGGGGCAAAGGCCCAGTTCATTCCCAGAGCATCCGCCTCTTCGCCGATGACCCTTCCCAGAGTCCTGGCATTTTCCACCTCCCCGGTGGCGCCGATGGCCATCTGACAGCCCACCTTGGTTCCCGTCTCACAGCACTGGTCCATGCCGGCCTCCATATTTCCTGCAATCAGGAACGGTATTTTTGCGTGGGTCTGGAGAATCCGGACCAGATTTACCAACTCCTCCGTTTTCATAGCCCGGCACATGAGACCGCCAAATTCTCCCTCCGCAATCCCCTTTAGATACTCCTCATTGTCCGTGTAGGCAATGGTACAGAAGATCTGGCGCACCTTTTGCTCCCGGGTCATGTCCTTTAAGGTATCCATTACCCATTCTGCCTGACGCTCGTTCAAATTATATGGCGCCTGCATTATCATTTCTTCCAGTCTCATATCAAGCAATTCCTTCCTCTTTCAAACGTTTTTTACGGTAATAGCGTTCCTTCCAGCGGGGCCATTGAGCGGTGAGGGTGTAAAAGGCCAGCATGAAGGTTCCGATAATGATAGACTGCCAGCCGCCGGCTCCAAGGCCGATACAGCTCAACCCATAATTGAGAATCGCCATTCCCATGGATGCTAATACAACTCCCAGGGCATCCACACTGACTGCTCCCACAAAAATCCCCATATAAGCCGGGATGATATTGGAAAACAAGGTGTTGGCCGTAGACAGCCCCGCCTGGGGCGCCACCGTATTGTTGGAGCCGTAGATGGCCGCCGCACAGCCCAGCAGTAGACCGCACATAAAAAAGGTCTGAAGCACATTTTTATTCTCCTTGATCCCGATATTCACGCCGGCCTGCTGGTTGTTGGACAGGAGCTTGGCCCGCTTTCCTGGTACCGTTAGATAACAGTATACCAGGAACACTGCCACAGCCACAGCCAGCACAACCAGGATATAAGGCATCCGCCCGAACACGGTCAGCCGCGTATTGCTCATCATATTCAGCCCCTCCGCATCATAGACCAGATAGGTGAAGGACTCATACAAAAGCGCCACGCCGATGGTACAGATCATGATGGGCAGCCTTCCCAGCACATAGATCAGGCCCGTAACGGTACTCAACAGGGCGCCGAAACCAATGCATAAAAGGAGATACACCAGCGGGCCATAGCCCTGATCCAGGGCCAGATTTCCCGCCAGGATAGACGCCAGCACCATGGTGGATCCCCCGGAAAAATCAAATCTTCCGTTCTTAATCTGGGTCCAGATGGCCAGGGCCGCCACCCCCGTCATGGAGGTATTTACCAGCACGGTCCGCCACATATCCTGATTCAATCCAAAATACGTCACGCCCCTGCTTCTGGTAACCACATACATCACCACATAGATTGCCAGCGGAAATAAAATTGTCAGAAAAAACCGTTTGATAAAAATAAATCCTTTATTCTCTTTCATTCTGCGCTCCATCATTGATCCAAAATCAAAAACAATTATTTCAAGTCATCCACACCCAGATGATTCATAGCGTCCACAAGCCCCGCATAAGTAGCGTCAGGATTGTAGGAGGCGCACATATTCACAATATCCTCCCCGGTAATCAGGGCCTTGGAGTAATCGGCGCTGTAATAAATGGAATTATTTACAACCGTCTCCATATCTGCGTCGCTGAGCATAATCATGGGGCTGCATGCAATTACCTCTGTCTTTGGCAGATCGCTGTAGACAGTTCCGTTCAGCTTATCAATCAGCAAGCAAAGAGGATATGCAATCGCCTCCGGGGTGGAGCACATGATCCCCTGATAGCACTGATTTCCTGCGGAACCGAAATTATCCGTGTCGTCCGTTCCCTCAAAACCGGTGGTATACAGCTTGATATCCGTTTTATTATTCGCAACCATTACCGGATACACATTTCCGGCCCCTGCTGCCACAGAGAAGATACAGTCAAGATCCGGGTGCTCGCTGAAATAGGTATCCTCCAGAGGAGCAAAATTCAACTCAATGGCATCTACCGTTGTAATCTTATCCGCCTCGGCCACTGTTT
>CAJUQB010000003.1:0-68089 GCA_910588285.1 uncultured Lachnospiraceae bacterium | reverse complement strand
ATCTTGGCCTGAAAAGATGCGATCACATCCGCCTGCTTGGGATAGGCAAATGCCGGGAAGGTAATCAATCCGATATTCTTGTAGCCGCCGGCAATCACGGCCTCCGCCACCTGTTCCCCGTAAGGCGCCGGATCCAGGTAACCGTCCGATACGCTTCCCAGAAAATATTCGCTTCCAAACACATCATCGTGGGCCGTCATATCACTCTGGAGATAATCGCAGAGAAAGCCTGCCAGGTACACGCCTGCCGCCTCACACTCTTTTACAATGGCGGTAGTTCCCATATCCGCCGTCATGATAATTCCTTCACAGCCGGAGGAGATCAGATTCTGGATCTCCGTCAGGTTGGTAGCCTCATCGTAGGTGCTTAATGTAGTAAATACAAATTCGCAGCCAATAGTCTCCGAAATTCCTTCACAGTAAGCCTTCAGCGCCTCTACGCCCTTGCCGGCGTCCGTATAATGAGCCACGCCGATCTTATGCTTCTTTACCTCCGCAGAAGGAGCTTCCTCCCCTCCCGCCGGCTCCTGGCCGTTCCCGTCATCCTCATCGTCTCCGGACTGGGTCTGATCCTGGGTCTGCCCCTGACTGCCGGTGTCCTTACCCGAATTCCCGCAGCCTACAAAGCTCCCCAGCACCAACGCGCCCGCAAGAAGCATTGCCATTACCTTTTTCAGATTTTTCATGTTGTTGTTCCTCCTTTTTTGAATATAAATATGAATGTTACCCTCTATATCAGCCGCTCAGGCGGCAAATACCAGATTTTACCGTGGCAGCACGCCGCCCTTCTTCCGGCAGGTAATCAGGATCACCGCCAAAAATACCACCGCCTTGATCACATACACATACGAGGTGTCCACCCCGGAAAGGGTCAATCCGTTGGACAGGATCACATAGGTAAAGGCTCCGATGAGAGAGCTGCTGATCCGAGATCTCATACCGCCCGACAGAGGCATTCCGCCCAAAAGCAGGGCCACCATAATGTCCATGGCATACCCGGTTCCCGTTCCCTTGCCGGCCGATCCGGTTCTGGCAGTCAGAAACAGGGCTCCCACCGCAATGCATACGCCGAAAAATATGTAGGCAAATACCTTCCACTTGGTAACGCTGACGCCGGACAGCTTCGTGGCGGTCTCGTTGGCCCCGATGGCCTTTGTATACTTGCCAAGCTGGGTATATTTATACAGGTAAATGGATATGGCTGCAATCGCAACAATGGCAATCACCATGGCCCCGATACTTTTTAACAGGCTCATATCGTACTGGATCCCCACACTGTTGGTATCCACCCACTCCATCAGCAACACCTGTACGCCTCCGAAGATGGAATTCAAAAAGATCGACGTCACGATGGAGGGCAGCCCCAGCATTACCGACACATAGCCGTTAATAAGACCGCACGCCAGCGCCAGGCCCAAAACCGCCAGAAATCCCAGAAGCAGCGATCCCGTGGCATTGGTGATGAGAATACACAGAATGCAGTATACACCGATCTGCGCTCCCACGCTGATATCCATATATCCCATGGAATAGATGAACACGGCTCCCATGGCAAGGATCGCATAGACACAGGCCGCCTGAATCAGTATCCCCACATTGTAAGCGCTCCACAGCTTTCCCTGGCTGAGAACGGAAAAAATAATCAGGCACAATACCAGGCCGCCATAGCTTAAGAGGTCGCCGCTGTGCACCAGGAGCCACTCTTTTCTAAAAATCTTATTCACAATGTTCACCTCCTTGCCCTTCTAAATCATGTACTCGATGATATCCGTCTCCGACAGGCTTTCGGATCGGGAAAACTCTTTGGCAATCTGAAAGTCCTTCATGACAATCAGCCGATCCGCCATTCCGATCAGCTCCGCCATCTCCTCGGAGATCATCAAAATTGCCTTGCCCGCCTTTTTCATCTCATAGATCAACTGGTACATGGCCTGCTTGACGCCGATATCCACGCCCCGGGTGGGGCAGTCCATGATAATGATATCGCTGCCCTTGGCCATCCATTTTGCAAAAGAAACCTTCTGCTTATTGCCCCCGGAGAGGGTGTTGACCCACTGGCCTGCGTTTTCACATTTGATGGCCAGAAGATCAATCTGCTCCTTTGCCATCCGCCGCTCCCCAATAGGAGAAATAAACCCGGCCTTCCTTAAATCCGGCAGGGAGGGCATCACAATGTTGGTGCTGATGGCCCCTTCCAAAATCAATGCCTCCTGGTCTCGATTTTTGGAAATATAGCCGATTCCCTGCCTGACTGCATCCGCGGTATTTAACACCTCTTTCCCCCGGCAGAGCACATGGCCGTGATCCAAGTGCTCCAGGCCGAAGGCCATCCGCCCGATCTCATGCATCCCGCAGCCCGACAGTCCGCCGATTCCGATGATCTCCCCCTCGTGAAGCTCCAGGGAAAACTCCTTGATCTTCTCATTGGATACGTTTCTGTATTCCAGCGCCACCTGGGCCCCATGGGAGGCGTCGTAATCGCTGCGGTAAAACTGATCGCCGATATCACGGCCTACCATCAGCTGCCGGATCCTGCTGATGCTGTCCTCCTTTTGCATCTCCTCCCTGCTGATAACGCCCCGGATCTCCCCGTCCCGCAGTACTGTCAGAATGGTACAATGCTCCAAAATCTCATCCAGGTCATGGGAAATAAAAATCACGGCCTTATCCTCCGCTGCCAGCCTGTCCATCAGCCGGTACAGGATTTTACGTCCCTCAAAGGACAGAGCCGTGGTGGTCTCATCCACCACCAGGATCTGGGTATCGTCGTTTACCGCCCTGGCCAGCTCCACCAGCTTGCGATCTTCAAATCCGTATGTATTGATGGAATCTCTGCCCTTCATATATGATAATCCGAATTTTTCCAAAAGCTCGTCAGCAGCCTGGTTCATTTTCCGGCTGTTCATAAATCCCAGGGTCGAAAAATGATCCTCCTGGCCGGCAAAGAGATTCTCCGCTACCGTGCAGTTGGATATAGTGTTGGCCTCCTGCAGGATCATGGATACGCCCCTGGCCTGGGCCTCTACCATGGAGGCCGGCTTCCAGGGCTCTCCCCGGTAAAACATCTCCCCCGAGGTGGCTTCCTGCATCCCGGCCGCAATGGAGGTAATGGTGGATTTTCCGCTTCCGTTCTCTCCGATCAGCCCATGAATCTGGCCTCTGCGGATCTGAAGATCCACATCCTTCAACGCCACAATGGGCCCGAATTTTTTACTCATTTTCTTAATTTCCAATATCAATTCTTTCATGGCGCTCTCCTGTCTCAATTGTATCTATCGTTTATCTTATCGGATAACGGCTCTTATATCAATGCGCCTGCCTTACTTAATCAGTGCAATTTTTTTCACACATCTTCATTTTGATACTCGATCCTTCGTCAAAATATCATCAAAACGAAGTCATATTTTCTTCTTTTCGTCATTATTTTGCGGTTTCTATTTGACGGCAAGGGAAATATGATATATGATTTGAAAAAAGGGGGTTTTATTATGGAACAGAGACATGAGATCATACATTTTTCCAGCAAAATTCCGGGAAAGGTCTTTTTGCACCGTCTGGGCAGCGTTCCCAAGCATTGGCACCGCAGCATTGAGCTTTTATTTGTCTTGAGTGGTACGGTTCATATTGTGGTGGATGACCGGAATTACGTGCTGCGCAGCACCGACGTGTTTGTAATCAACTCCTTGGCCACCCACGAGCTCTACGCCGACGAGGCGGAAATGGTGGCCTTTCAGATCAACCTGGCCAAATCCCCGGTTTTTGACTCCTGCAAAAATGTGTACTTTGACTGCTGCTCCGCCAATGACAGCCACAATGAACGGTATGATTATCTGCGCCATCTGCTGGCCCGCCTGATCAAGGAGAATTCCATGGCGGAAAATGTCCTGCTGTCCCATTCTCTGATCTCCCAGCTGCTGTATGAGCTGGTGACCCATTTCCAGGCTCCCCAGCCGGAGGGCAGTGCGGTCCGGCAGAAGTCCTTAAAGCAGCTAACCCAGATCACCGACTATATCAACACCCACTTTGACGAGGGCATCGGTCTGGGGGATGTGGCGGAGGAATTTCATTTTTCCCATTCCTACCTGTCCCGTTTCTTCAAGCAGCACATGAACATGACTTTTTCCCAGTACTTCAACAACATCCGTCTGGAGCACGCCGTCAACGAGATGCTCACCAGCAGCGAATCCATCGCGGAGATTGCCTCCCGCAGCGGTTTCTCCGATGCCCGCTCCATGGTAGCCCTGTTTAAGAAAAAATACGGAATGCTGCCCAGTGAATACCGGGCCAGCCACCCTTCCATCATCCCCTCGGACAAAATGCGCAATGAGGTCAATTATCTGTCCGTGACCTCCTCCAGCTCCCTGTCCGCCCTGGCAGAGTATCTGAAGGAGGCGCCCGGACGGGCTGCCGTCCCCCGCCGGCCCCTGGCTGCCCGTCTGGATGCCGGCAGCGTTTCCATGGCCCAGCCCGGAACTCCCCTGCGCCATACCTGGCGAAAGCTTTGCTGTGTGGGGAGCACTCGGGAGCTTCTTTACGGCGAGGTTCAGGAAATGCTGCGGAAAATGCAGCGGGAAATGCCCTTTGAATATGTAAAATTCCACGGCCTTTTGTCCGATGACCTGATGCTCTACCATGAGCTGTCAGATGGAACCATTTCTCTAAGTTTTGCCGCCTTGGATAAGGTGTTTGACTTTTTGCTGAGTATCGGCCTGCGTCCCATGATGCAGTTTTTTATGATGCCCCAGGAGCTTGCCTCCGATCCTTCCTGCATGAGCTTTTTCGTCCGCCAGAACACCAGCTTGCCAAAGGATCTCTCCCGCTGGAATCTTTTAATCGACCGGCTGGTCCGCCACTGCATTGACCGTTACGGCTTAGAGGAGGTCCGCACCTGGCCCTTCTCCCTCTGGAACGAGCCGGATACGGATCCTGAAATGTTCGGCTTCGGTTTTGAACATCGGGAGGATTTCTGGGAATTATATCGGGAGACCTACACCACGGTAAAGGCCATTGACCCGGCTTTTCATTTCGGCTCCCCCGCCCTGCTGTTCCTGCCCAAGGATCCCTTGAACTGGTACCATCCTTTTTTTGATTATTGTAAGACGAACCGCTGCATTCCCGATTTTCTCAACGTCCATTATTACGACGACGATATTGAGATCGTAAAAGGCTTTACGGAGGGTACCTCCCTGATCAATAAGCTGTCCAACAACGAGCATTCTTTTTCGGAATACATTGATACGCTATACGAAAATCTCGGCAGCTACGGGATGGAAGGGCGGCCTATTTTCCTTACCGAATGGAATCTGACGGTGAACCACCGCAATCTGATCAATGACACCTGTTTTAAATCCTGCTACCTCACCAGGAATCTTTTGGAAAATTATGACCGGCTGGAATCCTTTGGCTACTGGTCCCTCACAGATTTTCTGGGAGAACTGCAGCTCCCCTGGCAGATGTTTCACGGGGGACTTGGCCTGTTTACCATGAACGGAATTCCCAAGGCCCACTACAACACCTTTCTTATGGCCTCACGGCTGAGAGACATAAGGCTTGGCAGCGGCAGAGGCTGGTTCCTCACCCGAAGCGCCTCCAGCTGCGCCCTCAGCCTTTTGCTGTACAACTATTCCCATTACGACCAGATCTTCTCCTCTGGAGAGGTCTTTGATATGACACCCACCAACCGCTACACCGCCTTTTCCAATCTGCGGGAGCTGGAATTTTCCATTGCTCTGACGGAGCTGGACCCGGGAGTTTACAGTCTTTGTGAAACATTTGTCAATCAGGAACAGGGCAGCTCCTACGATGCCTGGGCCGCCATGGGTGCGCCGGACGATCCCTCCAGGGAGGATCTTACCTTTCTTTCGGCCAAATCCCAGCCGGGGCGTCTTGTCTCCCGGCTTTCCATTGGCGACGGGACGTATACCTACCGGGGGCTGTTGGCTCCTTTGGAGGTACGGCTGGTGGAGCTGCACCGGGTGTGTGGAGGATGATGATGCCTTCTCCTGTCTGCTGCACCTTTCCGCCACTCTAAAATGTGTACCCCTCTCCCTCTGTTTTGTTGCTTTTCAATACCAGCCGGTTTATACTATACTAAAGAAAAGCGGAGGTGGAAATTTTGCGCATTGAATACTGCAGCTACATCTTAAAAACCGCAGAGCTTGGCAGCATCACCCGGGCGGCCGAATACCTGTTTATTTCCCAGCAAGGCCTAAGCCGGGCCATCAAGGCCGTGGAGCAGGAGCTCGGCGTTTCGCTGTTCTCCCGATCCGGCAATCAGCTGGTGCCCACCCTGGCCGGACAGACGGTACTCTCCCATATGCGCGCTATGGCGGCAGAATACGAGAATCTGAAAACGAATCTTACGGAGCTGTCCGGACAGCAGCCCCACAGCCCCCTGACTCTTCTGGTACCCTACAATGTAGTAAACTCAATCCTTCCAACCATCGTCAACCGGCTGACCTCAGATATCCCTCATCTGGCCTTAAGCATCCGGGAGGAGATCCCCCCAGAGATCCCGCGGCCGGAGAATTTCGATGCACACACCCTGGCTATCCTGTGTATCCCGGATTTCCTCCTGGCCCAGTGCCCGGGGATCCGAAGCGGCGCCGTAGTCTTTGAGGAGTATGCCAGGGGGCCCCTGATGGCCCTTGTCTCAAGTTCCTCCCCCTTAAGCGCCCTCCCCCTCCTTCCCGCGGAACGCCTTAAGACCCTGCCTCTGGCAGGGCAGCAGCTGGAAATGGCCATGGTCCGGCATATCCTGGGGGATGAAGCCTGCCCCCTAAACACCTTCATGGCATCCAGCAGGTTCTCCCTCTACCGCAGCCTGATTGCCAAGGGAATGGCCGTAGGTCTCTCCTCCACGGTGCTGGAGCGCTTCACCAGGCCCCAGCCCCTGGTGCTGGTGCCCCTGGATGCGAAGGTAGATATTGTCTGGGGATGCGCATATTTGCGGGAGTTTCCGCCCACCGGGGCAGCAGCCGCTGCCCTGGAGCTTACAAAATCACTTCTGGAACCAAATCATGCATATTAAGAATTATGAAGGAGGTACTATGGAAAAAACTGCTATGATCGGCTTTGGCTGCGCCGGCTACCATGCTCTGCGCACCATGCGCCAACAGGGCTATCAGGGGGAGATCCATGTCTATGCCAATGTCTCCCACCCCCCGGCAAACCCCATGCTGACTACCTACTATGTGGCCGGCCGCATTCCCTATGAGGGCATGTTCCCTTTCGGGAGCCTTCAGGAGCTGGCCTCGGAGTACCAGGCCGTCCTGCATATGGATACCAATGTCCTGCGGGTAGACACCGCCAGCCGCCAGGTCATCCTTTCGGATCAGACAGCGGAGGCTTATGACCAGATCCTGATTGCCACCGGCGCCCGGGCCGTGTCCCCTGCGCTGGGAGGCGGGAGCCAGAACCGCCGTTTCCTGATGCGGACCGCCCAGGACGCACTGCAGCTGAAAAAGCTTTTGGATGAGGGTAATGTGTCCTCCGCCGTTGTGGTGGGCGCCTCCATGGTGGGCATCAAGGTGGTGGAGCTGCTCCATGACCGCGGAATCTCTGTAGTCCTTACTGACCTGGCCCCCCGGATGTTCCCTCTTGCCTGTATGGAGGAAACTGCCCAGGAGATCCGGAAGGATCTGGAGCGGCGAGGGATCGTCACCATGCTGGGCAGCGGCGTTGACCGGACGGAAACATACGAACAGGGAATTTTTACCTACCTGTCAGATGGCCGTGTGCTGGAATCGGATATCCTTGTCCTGTGTATGGGAACCAGGGCCAATGTGGAGCTGGTGGCCAATACACAGGTGATTGACAGCGAGCCAGTGAAGGTGAACCGGGGGATTGTGGTGGACCGGCGCATGCAGACCACGGTTCCCGGCATCTATGCCGCCGGGGACTGCTGCGAGGGACTAAATATCCAGACCGGAGAAACTGCCCTCATCGGCCTGTGGGCCAATGCTGCGGAGCAGGGACGATGTGCCGGCGTCAATATGGCAGGAGGCGATGTCCTTTACGGGGGCTCCCTTCCCAGCAACATCACCCATTATTTTGACGTGGATTTCGTGGGGGTAGGAGATCCCAATATCCCCGGACACCGCCACATTTTCCGAAGGGGCAAAGAGACCTACGCCCTGACGGAGCAGGATGGCCGTATCAGCTGTGTCAATATATTGGGCAATTACCGCAATTCCGGCATGATCCACCAGGCCCTTACTAAGATCATAGCCGGAGAGGATCCGGAATTTGGGCCGGACCGCTGGGGGCTTTTGGAAGCCGGCGGCGTTCCGGAGGAATTTCTTACATTTATGGGAGGATTACTATGACCAAGGAAGAACAATTATTCAAAGCCAAGATCCCGGGCCCGGAAACCGGCATTGAGATCCGCCGTACCATGTGCGATATCTGCACCCCCGGGGCCCACTGCGGCGTCAACGCCTATGTGAAGGACGGACGGCTCCTGAAGGTGGAGGGAACCCCTGGTTATCCGGGCAGCAACGGGAAGCTGTGCACCAAGGGCGCTGCCAACCGCCAGTACATTTACCGCAAGGACCGGATCCTCTCCCCCATGGTACGCACCGGCCCAAAGGGAAGCGATGAATTCCGCCAGGCCACCTGGGAGGAGGCCCTGACCCTCATTGCGGATAATCTGAAAAAAATCAAGGCCGAGTCAGACCCTGACAGCATCGTATGGTATACCGGCTACAGCAAATGGTACCGGCCCTGGCTGAAACGGCTCTGCCACAGCTTCGGCGGCCACAATTATATGACGGAATCCAGCACCTGCTACAAATCCGGCTGGATGGCCAGCAACCTGATTTTCGGCAGCAACACCCGCCCCGACATGGGCGGCAATCCTCAGCTGATTGTGGGCTGGGGCAGCAACCCCTATATCAACGCCTACCTGGGGGGACGGGGCTATGCTGCCTGCAAGGCTGCCGGCGTCAAGATCATCATCATTGATGTGCGGAGAACCCAGGCCTCCGAGAAGCTGGCAGATCTCTATCTGCGTCCCAGGATCGGCACAGACGGCGTTTTGGCCCACGCCATGGCCAAGGTGATCCTGGACAACGGCTGGCAGGATCAGCCCTTCCTCGACCAGTATGTGCTGGGCTTTGCAGAATACCGGGATATGGTGTCCCAGTACGATCTGGACACTGCGGAACGGATCACCGGGGTTCCCAAGGAGGATATTTACCGGGCCGCCCGGATGATCGCAGAGGCAAAGCCCTGCTCCGTGTCCACCAACACCGGGATCACCCACCACAAAAACGGCCTGAACACCTGCCGGGCCATTCTGGCATTGAATGTCATTACGGGAAATGTGGATAAGCCGGGGGGGATTCTTCCCACTACCGATACCTTCCTGGAGATGGGCGCAGGCTTTGAGACAAGGGAAGAGGAATTTATCTTTGAGACAAGGACGCCGGAGCGCCTGCCCCTAGTGGGCCAGAAGCGCTTCCCCCTCTGGTACGACATGAACCATGACGGCCAGGCCATGGACCTGACCCGCCACATTTTAACAGAGGATCCCTATCCCATCCGGGCTCTGGCCGCCTTTGGCATGAATACCCGGATGTTCCCCCAGACCAGTCAGCTCCTAAAAGCCTTGGAAAAGCTGGACTTCATGTTCGCCACCGACCTGTTCTGGACCGATGCCTGCCGATATGCGGACGTGATACTGCCTGCCTGCTCCTCCTTTGAACGGGGCGAGGTAAAATGCTATCCCGGCGGATTTATGTCTTACACCCAGCAGGCCATTGACCGGGTGGGTGACTGCCGCTCCGACGTGGAGATCATCGCCCAGCTGGCAAAACGGCTGGATACTGGAGATGAGCTTCTGATGCAGGGCTATGACGCCTGTATCCGCTATATTTTTGAGGGAAATGAAGAGGAGCTTACAGAGGCCCGCCGTACCGGGATCCCGGTGCGCAGCAAAATGGCCCGGCCCACCCCGCCGGGAAGCTATCTGGCAAACGGAGCCAACACTCCCAGCGGGAAGCTGGAGCTGTACAGTATCCGGATTGCCAACCTTGACCCGGAAACAGGCCTTGACCCCCTGCCGGTGTGGTTCGACGGGGACAATGACTGTGACAAGGAGGAATACCCCTTCACCCTGATGGCCGGTGCAAGAATCCCCAATGCCATCCACTCCCGGTGCCATAACGTGCCCTGGCTCCGGAGCCTCCGGCCGGATCCTATGGTGGATATCCACCCAGAGGATGCGAAGTCCCTTGGCATTTCTCAGGGGGATCTGGTGGCTGTATCCACCACTGTGGCTGCCCTGCGCCTTAGGGCAAACCTTACACTGACCGCCAACCGGGGGGAACTGCATATGTTCCACGGCTATGAGGAAGCCAATGCCAACGAATTGGTCCCCAACACGGAAAACGATCCCTACAGCGGCTTCCCAAGCTTCAAGCAGATCCGCTGCCGGATCGAGAAGGATGCAGCCGATTCCAATGGAGCCGCTGCCCAGGAGGAAAGAGGAGGGAAACAGCATGCGCTATAAAATCACCTTTGACGAAGCAAAATGTGTGGCCTGCGGCGCCTGTGCCGTGGCCTGCATGGACCAGAACGACATCCAGGCGGAGGAGGGCCAGCTGCCCCTGCGCCGGACCTTCACCAAGGAGAGCCGGCTTCACCCGGAGGAAACATTCGGCTACTACTCCCATGCCTGTGAGCACTGCGACGATGCCCCCTGTATCCCCGCCTGTCCCTCCGGGTGCCTGTTCAAGGATCCGGACACCGGATTTACGGTGTTTGATACCACCAACTGCATCGGCTGCCGCAGCTGCGCCTTCGCCTGCCCCCACGGGGCCCCCACCATGGGTCTTGATGGGAAGATGCTGAAATGCGACGGCTGCAGCCAGCGTGTAAAGGCCGGCCTTCTGCCCGCCTGCGTGGCGGTGTGCCCCTTTGATGCGCTGACTCTTGAGGAGAGTTATAATCCATAAATATATAAAACAAGGGCCGGGAACCTGCCATAGATTCCCGGCCCTTGTCAATTGCCCTTTATTTCCCCTGCTTCCAATATGTCTCCATCACCTTCAGGGTATTCATCAGCTGCAGCTCTGTGTGGGCCATGGACAAAAACATGGCCTCAAACTGGGCTGGCGCCAAATACACCCCATGCTCCAGCATATAGTTGCAGTAATCCGCATATTTGGCCGTATCCGAGGTCTTGGCGCTGTCATAGTCCGTCACCTCCTGATCCGTGAAAAAGATACAGCCCAGAGAACCGATGTGGTTTACCTGGTAGGGCAGCCCCGCCTCCGCGATCCGCTGCCGGATCCCTTCAAAGAAATCATCCGCCATGTGGTTGAGCTTTTGATAGCTTTCCGGAAAATCCCGGAGAATGGACAGCTGGGCAAGCCCTGCCGCCATGGCCACCGGGTTGCCGCTCAAGGTTCCTGCCTGGTACACGCCCCCTAAGGGCGCCACCAGCTCCATAATCTCCCGTCTTCCGCCGTAGGCGCCCACCGGCATCCCGCCGCCGATGATTTTCCCAAAGGTGGTAAGATCCGGACAGGCCCCCAGAAATCCCTGGGCTCCGGCCGGGCACAGGCGGAAGCCTGTGATCACCTCGTCAAAGATCAGCAGTGCGCCGTATTGGTCGCACAGGCTCCGAAGGCCAGGAAGAAAGCCCTCCTTGGGCAGCACTACGCCCATATTGGCAGCCACCGGCTCCACGATCACAGCGGCAATCTCTTCCCCGCACCGCTTAAAATGCTCCTCCACGCTTTCCAGGTCATTATACCGGGCGGAAAGGGTATCCCCGGTACAGCCGGCAGGCACACCCAGACTGTCAGGCACCCCGGCTGTCATGACACCGGAGCCTGCCTTGACCAGCAGCCCGTCGGAATGGCCGTGGTAGCAGCCAATGAACTTGATGATCTTATCCCGCCGTGTATAGCCCCTGGCCAGGCGGATGGCGCTCATAACCGCCTCGGTGCCGGAATTGACCATGCGCACCATCTCTATAGAGGGAACCATCTCACAGACCAGCTTGGCCATCTCTACCTCAGCAGCCGTGGCAGCGCCAAAGCTTAACCCCCGCCGGCAGGCCTCCTGCACCCGATCCAGTACCTCGGGATGGCCATGACCCAGAATCATCGGCCCCCAGGAGCCGATGTAATCAATATATTCCCTTCCCTCCTCATCCCAGAGGAGGCTTCCTTCCGCCCTGGCAATAAACCGGGGGCAGGAGCCGATGGAGCCAAAGGCCCGCACCGGGGAATTGACGCCTCCCGGGATATAATTCACTGCCTCCTGATACAACGCTTCATTTCTTCCCATTATCCGATTCTTCCTTCCTCCATGCATTTGGCCAATTCCTGGGCAAAATAGGTAATATAGATGTCAGCGCCTGCCCGATAGGCGCTAACCGCCATCTCACACATAATGCTGGTCTCATCTACAAAGCCTGCCGCAGCCGTGGTTTTCACCATGGCATACTCCCCGCTGACACTGTAGGCAGCCAGGGGAAGATGCGTGGCGTCCTTCACCTCACGGATCAGGTCTCCGTAGGCCATAGCCGGCTTTACCATCAGGATATCCGCTCCCTCCGCCGCATCCAGCAGGGCTTCCTTTACCGCTTCTCTGCGGTTGTGGAAATCCATCTGGTAAGTCTTGCGGTCCCCAAAGGCCGGCGCAGAGTCCGCCGCATCCCGGAAGGGACCGTAGAAGGAGGAGGCAAACTTCACCGAGTAGGCCATGATGGGAATATGCTCATAATGATTCTGATCCAGCAGCCTGCGGATGGCCCCCACCCGTCCGTCCATCATATCCGAGGGCGCTACCATATCGGCTCCTGCCTGAACCTGGGACAGGGCCGTTTGGGCCAGCAGCTCAAGCGTCCTGTCATTGTCCACATCCTGGCCATGGAGCAGGCCGCAGTGGCCGTGGGAGGTATATTCGCACATACACACATCCCCCATCAGATACAGCTGTGGGCAGGCCTGCCTGGCCTTGCGAAAGCCCCGCTGCACAATGCCGTCCGTGTCGTATGCCCCGCTGCCTGCCTCGTCCTTGTGGGCCGGGATCCCAAAGAGCATCACATTCTGCACACCGGCTTCTGCCAGCTCAAGAAGCTTCTCCTCCATCCGGTCCACGCTGTACCGGTACTGACCGTACATGGAGGGGATCTCCTCCTTGATGTTGACCCCCTCCACCACAAACATGGGATACACCAGACTGGATTTGTCCATCCTGGTCTCCCGCACCATTTTCCTGATAGTTTCATTTCCCCGCAGACGGCGGGGCCTTACTGTCAGTTCCATCCTGAATCCTCCCGTTTTCCAAGCTTATGCAGGGCTCATTTCCCTGATGCCGATATCCCTTCCTGCTCTGCCAGCCACAGCCTAAGCCGCTGGGCCAGCCTGCGCACCCTGGAATGATCCTTCCCGCTGGAGCACACGCCGATGACCAGCTCCTCCTGCTCCACCAGGGCCGGAAAGAAAAAATCACACTTGCTCTGGTCCGACGCCAGGTTCACCGGAATCCCAAGGCTCCTGCATTCCCGGTAAATCTCCTCCTGGACCTTCTCATCGTCCGTGCAGGCCAGTACAAAATCCGCCTCCGTCATTCCCGGCCGGTATTCCTCCTCCCGAAGCTGACACTGCCCGGGATACTGGAGCCGGTACTGCCGGATGGCGTCACAGATCTCTGGCGCAGTCACACATACCGCTGCGCCAAACCGCAGCAGCGCGCCGGCCCTTCTGGCTGCAATCGGACCTCCGCCATAGATCTGGCAGCGCTTTCCCTTCATGGAAACATATAACGGAAAATACCTTTCAGCCATACCTACATCTCAATTCCCTTCCTGGCAGGAATCCCCTTATCAAAGGGGTGCTTCACCTTCACAATCCTGGATATATAATCCGCCAGCTCACAGAGCTCCGGCGCCGGGTCGCGGCCGGTCAGCACCACCTCAAGCTCCTGGGGCTTGTCCTTCAGGAACGTAAGCACCTCCTCCTTGTCCACCATATCCAGATTGTAGCTGGCGATCAGCTCATCCATCACCAGCAGCCGCACTCCTTCCTCCCTTGCCAGGGCAGTCACCTTCCGGAAATGCTCCGTATAAAATTCCCTGGCCTTCTTCCTGGTCTCCGGAGTCATGTTGAAAACAAATCCAAAGGTCTCGGTGCACCGTACCAAATGGATATGGGCCAGCTGCTCCAACACCCCAAGCTCACTGGAATCATCCGTCTTCAAAAACTGGGTGTACAAAACCTCCTGGCCGCTCCCGGCGCACCGCACCGCAAGCCCTACCCCGGCGCTTGTCTTTCCCTTTCCGTCTCCTTCGTAAATGTGAATCAAACCACTCATAGCCTTTTCCTCCAATACTTTTTTCTCTTATATAGCTGCATCAATGCTTCCGGCAGCGCCCTGGCTGCTGCCTCCGGCCGGAAACAGGACCTCCATCATTTCCCCGTTATTGTACCACCTTTCTCCCCCCAGTTCAACCCTCACATCCAGGGCTCAGCTCTCCGTATTTCTCATAGCGGGCTACCTGGCGGATCTTATTCCTGTCATCCACAAATACCACATAGGGCTTATGCTCTTTGGCCTCCTCCGGGGTCATCTGGGCATAGCACATGATAATAATATGATCCCCCACAGACACCTGGCGGGCCGCCGCCCCGTTCAGGCAGATCATGCCGCTGTCCGGCTCCCCTGCAATGGTATAGGTTTCAAAACGGTTCCCGTTCTCCACATCCACAATCTGTACATATTCATATTCCAAAATCCCGGCAGCCTCCATCAGCTTTGGATCCACCGTGATGCTGCCCACATAATTCAGCTCTGCCTGCTGCACCACGGCCCGGTGAATTTTGCCCTTTAACATATTCAAAAGCATTTTCCTTCTCCTTACATAATAATCCGGTTGTCAATCAGGCGGGTGGTTCCAATGTACACCGCAATGGCAATCAGCACCGGCCCCTCCAGCCTCTGGATGGGCTGAATATTGTCAAAGCTTACAATCTCTACATAGTCAATCCGCGCCAGAGGGCAGCCGGAAAGCTTCTTTATAATGGCCTCCTTCACCTTCTCCGCCTCCTTCTCCCCGGCCTCAACAAGCCTCATGGCCTCCTCCAGGGACTGGTTTAAGATCACGGCCTGGGCACGCTCCTCCCGGGACAGATAGGTATTCCGGGAGCTCTTGGCCAGGCCGTCCGCCTCCCGGACAATGGGGCATCCAATGATCTCTATATCAAAATCCAGGTCCATCACCATCCGGCGGATAATGGCCAGCTGCTGGGCATCCTTCTGCCCGAAATAAGCCCGCTGGGCCGGGATAATGTGGAACAGCTTGCTGACCACGGTCTGCACACCCCGAAAATGCACGGGACGGCTGGCTCCGCACAGCTTTTCCGGCAGGGTGTGCATATCCACATAGCCGCAGAAATGAGGGCCGTACATTTCCTCCACTTCCGGGTGGAAGATCCAGTCCACACCGGCCTCCTGGCAGATGGCCCCATCCCGCTCAAGGTCCCTGGGATAGCTGTCGTAATCCTCCTGTGGCCCAAACTGCATGGGGTTCACAAAGATGCTCACCACCACCTTGTCATTTTCCTTCCTGGCCCGCTCCATCAGGCTCTTGTGCCCGTCGTGGAGATAGCCCATAGTGGGAACCAGGGCTACGGACAGCCCCTGGCTCTTCCACTCCTTTACCTGATTTCTTGTGTCTTTGATACTTCCTGAAATATTCATATATCCTCCCCCGTCTAATACAATTTTTCCAAAACATCATCACTGATGGTATATTCATGCTTCTTCTCCGGGAAGGAGCCGTCCTTCACCGCCCTGTCATAGGCCGCAAAGGCTTCCCGCATGGTCTGGCCCACCTCTGCAAACCGCCGGACGAACTTGGGGGTAAAATCGGAAAACAGTCCCAGCATATCCTGATATACCAGCACCTGCCCGTCGCAGACATTTCCTGCCCCAATCCCAATGGTGGGAATGGAAACCTCCTTGGTCACCAGCTCCGCCAGCTTCGCCGGCACGCACTCCAGCACCACGGCAAAGGCGCCTGCTGCCTCCACCGCCCTGGCGTCCTCCAAAAGCTTTTTGGCCGCGCTCTCGGTCTTTCCCTGTACCTTAAAGCCCCCAAAGGCGTTGATGGACTGGGGCGTCAGGCCGATGTGGGCGCAGACCGGGATCCCCGCTGCCGTGATGGCCCGAATCTGGGGGCATACCTCCTGGCCTCCCTCCAGCTTTACTGCTCCTGCCCGTCCCTCCTTCATCAGCCGCCCGGCGTTTACAAGTGCATCCTGCACGGACACCTGGTAGCTCATGAAGGGCATATCTACAATTAAAAGGGCGTTTTTTACCCCTCGGGATACTGCCGCTCCATGGTGGATCATGTCCTCCATGGTGACAGAAAGGGTATCCTCATAGCCAAGAATCACATTTCCCAGGGAATCCCCCACCAGAATGGCGTTGACCCCGGATTCGTCAATGAGCTTGGCTGTGGAATAATCGTAGGCTGTCAGCATGGACAGCTTCTCGCCCTTTTGCTTTGCTTCCTTGAATGTTGCTACTGTGTTTTTCATTATATCCTCCTTCTTGACGCCAGAATGGTCGCCGTGAAATTATGTTGCGCATACCTGTTTCCTCCTATTGGTTCAGCAAATCCTCCATGGGGCCGTAATCCTGCCCGGGATGCTTCTGGCGGGCCAGAGCTGCAAGCTTCCTGCCGCAGGCCCGGTACAGCTCCTGCTGTGCTTCCCCCATCACCGACAGGTGCTTTTCCACTGTACCGATGTCTCCCCGCTCAACGGGGCCGGTAAGGGCCTTTACGCACCCCTCTTTGATGGCATGCTCCACATTGTTTTTCACCAGGAACTGGCTGAAGGACCGGGCCTCCTTACTGGAAAACCCGCATTCCTCCAGCAGCTCATAGCCTGTGGCCAGAACCGCCAGCACATGGTTGGACAACAGGCTGGCCGCCCCGTGATATTTGGCCTTCACATCCCTGTCAATGGGAGCCGCCCCATTGCCAAGAGCCTCAAAGACCTCCTGCCACGCCAAAACCGCCCGGGGATGTCCCTCCAGGGTAAAGCTGGCCTGCTGCAATTGTTGATACACGGATTCTCGATTGCTGAACGCAAACATCGGATGAATGGAGACAGGGTATGCACCCAGATCCTCCGCCCCGGAAAATACATCGGATGATAAGGAGCCACTTAAATGACAGATCATTTTGCCGCTCACATGTTCTTGCCGCAGTGATTCCCACACCTTGGTTATCGCTCCGTCCGGAGTCGATACAATGATGGCATCACTTTTGTCCACCGCCTCCCCCATAGCTGCAAAGCAGTGGGAGCCGGTAAAGGTAGCCGCCCATCTGGCGTCTGCTTCCTCCAAACTATAATAGCCGCTCACGGTAAGGCCGCAGCCAGAACCCTTCTCTGCGAAGTATTTTCCCAGGCTGCACCCTGCCTTGCCGGCGCCGATAAAGCTTATATTCATGTTATCACCCCGCTATTTTCCAATCAATGCTTCAAAGACTATGAATGTTTGCTCCAAAATAGCCATCTGTGACAACACCTATCATACGATGCAGTTTCCTACGAATACCGCTCACTAAAAAATGTACCACGATTGGAAGAGAATTTCAAGTAAAAATGTAGATTCCCAGGAACAGAAACCGGTGCAGACGCTGAATTGTCTGCACCGGTTCCTGTGTTTCAAACTCATTATATAGGCGGTGTAATAAAGGGTATTTCTTTTTTGTATCCTGCCGTATTAGATGTGGAGCTTTCTGCGGCACAGGTATATTGCTCCGCAAGCAGCGATTATACCTGCCAGATAAAGGGGCGCTGCCGTGCTTTGTTCTCCAGTCTTGGGAGAATTTGCCGTCTGTACTCCGCTTCCTGCACCCTGGGCGCCACCAGTTGCCGGCTTCTCTGTACTTGGCTTATTCGTATCAGTAACTGGCTTATTCGTATCAGTACTCGGTTTATTTGTATCGGTCTGGTCATCATTTACATCTGCAGAAGCCACTGCATAATATACCACCGGAGATAAGGATGTGAAATGTCCTGTGATCGCGCCATCCTTAACCTGCACCGAAATCTCCTCTACACTTCCGTCTTCCTTAACGTGCAGCAGGATCATCCTATCGCCTGCCTTAATCTTGGAATCCTTGATCGTAATGTCAAGTCCGCCCTCCGGCATTTTGTCCGGAAGGGAGATATTCGCTGCGCCATACCAGTCAACCTCAACCTTCTTTCCTGTTTCTTTCTGTACGAATTCCACCGGATTATTGACTACCTCCTGAAAGGTCTCTTTTTCCTTTCCGCTAAGTGTGCCCAATACTGCGGTCGCACCGGTTTCCACGATCTCTACCTTGTACTCCTGACCGTCTTTGCCCACTGCTGTCACACCTTCCGCCTTGCTCTGCGTCGGACCACTGATCGGGTTATTCGTATCTTCACTCGGTGTATTGGGACCGGAAATTGACGGGCTGTCCGCCGCCATAGCGCTGGTTTCCAGCGCCAGCATAAGTACCATTGTAGCTAATACTACTGAAAATTTTTTCTTCATACTTCAAATCCTCCATTTTGTCTTCTTTCCTTGGAATTCCGTCGAACAGACGGATATTTGCCTATATAACTTGCGAGCTGACAAAGTAATTTTTAAGCAAATCATAATTTTTTATAAATCTGTTTATATTAATATCATCTATCACCTCTCATTCGAAATAGTTACTATCTACATAGTAACTATTTATATGTGATTCGTCAAGTGATTTTTTTTTAGATAGTATATATTTGAGGTGAATTTATGAAAAAAGATTTATTCATACGAAAAGAATACGGTCATATTGAGATCATGTTGAAACCCTATATGGACCAGAAAAAAATAACCCGGAATGCATTGGCCCGGGCCATTGATACACGGTTTGAGGTAATCGACAAATGGTATCATGGACATGTGGAAAAAATTGATGCAGACATCCTTGCGCGCATTTGCTATGTTTTGGATTGCAAGCCCGGAGATATCATCGAATATGTGACAACTGATAAATAAAAACATATATTAAAAACATATATTAAAAACATATAGAAATTAAAGCATACAAAAAACAACGCCGGATTTTTGGTTGTGAAAATCCTCCAGCGTTGTTCTTTTATTGCAGATTTATTCTGTTATTCTTATCCCCGCTCCGGCAATAGCCCCACCGCCTGCTTGGCCAGCCGGTCTGCCAGGTCATTGTATTTGTCTCCGGAATGGCCCTTCACCTTCACAAAGCGAATCTTCACCTGCTGGCTGGCCCTCCGGTAAAAGTCCCGGTAGGCAATGGTGCCCTCCTTGTTGGCCTTCCAGGCTCCGGTACACCATTTCTCAATCCCCTCATAATCATAATAAATCATAAGGCTGTCAATCCGTTGCTCCAGGCAGTAATTCATGGCGCACATGCTGCCCTCGATCTCCCCGGCCACATTGCGCATGGAAGCCCGCTCCGGATCCGAGAACTTTCTGGAAAAATACTGGGTGACTCCCCGGTAAAACAGCACCACTCCGCAGGAATATTCCTTGGTTTTTACATTGTAGCTGCCATCTACATAGGCCACTGCCCCATTGGCGGCCCCTTCCTGAAAATGGGCTTCCGCCGCATCCACATAAACCGCATCCCGCGGCTCCCCTTCCGCCGGCTCCTTCCCGTCCCTGCCGGTCCGGGCCAATGCCCCCGCTCCGCCCAGCAGAAATGCTTCCGCCTCCTTGATATCATCAAAGCCTTTATATTCCGCCCCGGAATAGCCCTTGATATTCTTCTGACAGTCCCCCCAGCTCAGGTAAATCCCGGGGGTCTCCCCCTGACGCACTGCATAATATTTCTTTGCCATCGCTTCCTCCTTACTGTCTGCTTTTGATCCTGCAGAGATGTCCTCTCTGTTATTTTCCCAGCATCCGCACCACATTATCCCTGATCTCAAACCTGGAAAAGCTTCGGATAAAGCTGGACAGGCGGCTGTACCCATACTGATTCACATTGAAGCCGGGATACCGTTTTTTCAGCTCCTCGTAGATCACGCTGAGATTGTCCACCTGGCCGCCGCTGGCCCCGATCAGAGCCGTCACCTGCTTCTCGATCTCCTTCCGCGGAACCGTGGTCTGCTTATCCCGCACAAAATAAGTTGTGCCCTTTTTCTCCAGCTCGAATTTATCTAATCCCTCCAAAAAGGTGGACAGCTTGGTGCATCCGTAATTACGCACGTCAAAATCCGAGAACTTCTTGCCAAGCATGCTGCCCACCTCTGCGATCTGGGTAGGCTTGCCCTTGTTGTTGTTCTCTGTCACCACCTTCTCCACCGCATCCTGGATCTCCTCCAGGCCGGTGATCTCCTCCTTGACGCTTTCATTAATCTCCTCCTTGACACTGCTGCCCACAGTCTCCTTCCCCTGGGCAATGATCTCCAGGATCTTGAAGGTATCGCAGGCCTTGACAAAGGGCTTCGGCGTCTTGCGCTCTCCCATCCCCACCACGAACATTCCCGCTTCCCGCAGCCGCTGGGCCAGCTTGGTAAAATCCGAATCGCTGGACACCAGGCAGAATCCCTGGACCTTGCCGGAATACAGGATATCCATAGCGTCAATGATCATGGCCGAATCCGTGGCATTCTTCCCAAAGGTATAGCTGTACTGCTGGATCGGGTTCACAGACCACTCCAGGATGGTCTCCTTCCAGCCCCGCTTGGTGTGGTCCGTCCAGTCCCCATAGATCCGCTTGTAGGTGGCCACCCCCATATCCGATACTTCATCCAAAATATATTTGATATATTTTGGCGACACATTATCTGCGTCGATCAATACTGCAAATTTCCGTTCTGTCTGCTCCATCATATACTCCCTTTCCTGATCCTTAGATCAAACCGTGGCTTTTCTTTCTCTGACGTCCATATTTTCTATTCGTTGAGATTCATTGTATAGTATTATGCCCCATTGTGCAAGAAATTTAACAGCTTTTCATGTCCTGCCCGGCAAATTGGGAGTTACATTCACGGCCCGAGGGGCCGCTCATAGCAACGATTCGGGGCGATATTTAAAGTTTTGCTACGCAAAAATCGCCCCTCACTCCTGAATCATGTTCTCACGGAATGCGCAGCTGGTGCGCATTCCTGACCCGTGAAAAGTAACAATAGGGAACCTGAGAAAATAATTCCCATGAAGAATATGTTGCGGAACAGGGCCCGGAAGATTATAATGTGATATATAGATTGCCAGCTTTATGGTATCTGGTAAACGCAAGGGAGGGATGCTGCTTATGGGAACATATTTAAATCCCGGCAACAGTGGATTTCAAGAGGTAAGAAACAGTCAATATATAGACAAATCCGGCCTGATCCAATTGATCAATGATTCCATCGGAACTAAGCAGAAGCTCACTTGCGTCAGCAGGCCGCGCAGGTTTGGAAAGTCTTTTGCGGCACAGATGCTTTGCGCATACTATGACAAGACCTGTGACTCGTCCCCATTATTTGATGACCTTGAAATTGCTGCAGATCAGAAAATAAACAATACCTACCTGCAGCATCTAAACAAATATGATGTCATCTATTTGGATATGACCGGTATTATCGGAGCAGCGGATATAGACAATATTGTCCCCTTCATCATACGAAATGTAACAAGGGAGCTGGCAGCGGCATATCCCGGTCTGGACATTCAGGAAGCATTTTTCGGCACCCTGGCCAATGCTGCTGAATTGACCGGGAATCGATTTATCATGATTATTGATGAATGGGATGCGCCGATTCGTGAAGCCATTGGCCATCCTGCTGTGCAAAAAGAATATCTGGAGTTCCTGCGTTCCCTTTTTAAAAACAGCGGTACTACCGACAAAATATTTGCTGCAGCATATATGACCGGGATTCTTCCCATCAAAAAGGATGGTTCGCAGTCTGCTATTTCGGACTTTAAAGAGTTCTCCATGATAAATCCCTGGAGGTTTTCAAAGTATGTGGGATTTACAGAAACCGAAGTAAAACAGCTCTGTGCGGAACATCACAGTGATTTTGTCAAAATGAGACAATGGTACGATGGCTACACATTGGAAAAAGAGACATCCATATACAATCCCAGCTCTGTTATGGAAGCCCTCCGCTATCATAATTTCCGCTCCTACTGGACAGAAACCTCCACTGCAAAAAGCCTGATGACTTATATCAGCCTGGACTTTGATGGACTGTCAAAAACAATGGTGGAGCTGCTGGGGGGCATAGATGTGGCTGTGGATACCAATGGGTTCGCCAACGACCTGGTTACCTTCCGGAACCGGGATGATGTGCTGACCCTGCTGATCCATCTTGGCTATCTTTCCTATCAGGAGGAGACAGGCACGGTGCATATTCCCAATGAAGAGATACGGCTGGAATTTGCCAAAGCAATTCGCGGGGTCAAACGGGATGAGACGATCCGGCGGGTTCGTGAGAGCGACCAGCTCATTTACGATACGCTTCACGGAAATGCAGATGCTGTGGCAGCCCAGATGGAAAAGATCCACGCAGAGGAAACAGCGATTCTTTTCTACAATGACGAGCAAGCTCTGCGCAGCGTAATTAAACTGGCTTATTTCTGTTACAAGGACCACTATCTCAAATTTGAGGAACTGCCGGCTGGGGATGGTTACGCAGACATTGTATATCTGCCAAAAAAGACATCGCCTGTTCCTGCACTGGTAATTGAATTAAAATGGAATAAGTCTGCCAAGGGCGCGATTGAGCAACTGAAGGACCGGCGGTATCCTGAGGCGCTCAAAGGATATGACGGCGATATTTTACTGGTAGGTGTAAACTATAATAAAAACCCTCAGGCCGGAAAAAGAAAGCATACCTGTGTGATTGAGAAGCTTTAAATCAAAAACCAAGCTCTGCCGGCAGTCCCCAAACATCCGGACTGCCAACAGAGCTCTCCAGGCTTTTTCATCTGTTATTTATCATCGGAAAAACATCCCGCCAGATCCGGCAGATCCGTAAATACCGGAATCGTCTCCATGGGCGTCTCCACCGTAATCCACTGCCCGCCTTCATAAAACTCCTTTCGTTCCGCATCAATCCAGGTTCTGTCTTTGGGCAGATACACCCGCCGCTCCTTCTGTCCCTCCCAGAGGACCGGCGCCACCAGCAGATGCCCGCCAAACATATAGGCATCCTCCACCTCCCAGGCCTTCTCATCCTCCGGGAAATCATAAAAGAGCGGCCGCATGGGCACAATCCCCTTTTGGTGGGCCTCCTGCATCAGCCCCCGGATATAGGGCCGCAGCTTCTCCCGGATCCGGATATAGCGCGTCAGAATCCCATAGGCCTCCTCCCCAAAGCTCCAGACCTCATTGGCTGCCCCGGAATCGCACATGCCGCCCCCCACTTCCTCTGACAGAGGCTCCTCATAGGGAAGCCGGTATCCGTGAAGCCGCATCACCGGGCAGAAGGTCCCGTACTGGAACCAGCGGATCAGAAGCTCCCGAAATCCGGGATCCGCCGTGGCCCCGTCATTGAAGCCGCCGATATCCGTCGTCCACCAGGGAATCCCTGCCATGGCCATATTTAAGCCTGCTGCCACCTGGCTGCGCAGGGACCGGAAGCTGGAATGGATATCCCCGGACCAGACCAGGGCCCCGTAACGCTGGCTGCCCGCCCAGGCACACCGGATCAGGTTCAGGGGCTGCTCCTCCCCGGCCTCACGCATCCCCTCATAGAAGCCCTTTGCATACATCAATGGATAGATATTTCCTGTCTCCAGACAGCTTCCAATGGAATACCGATACAGGTCGAAATCATACACCGAGTATTCCGGCTCTGCCACATCCAGCCAGAACGTACGGATCCCCAGATCATAATAGTGATCCTTCACCCGCTTCCACACATATTCCCGGGCCCTGGGATTCGTGGCATCAAAAAAGGCCTCATTGCCCAAAAACTGCATCTGGGTACGCATGCCCCGGTTTGCGGACACCAGAAGCCCCTGCTCCAGCATCTCCTGATAATTCTCACACCGGCTGTCCACCGTAGGCCAGACAGATACCATCAGCTCCGTCCCAAGCTCCCTTAGCTCCTCTACCATGGCCTTAGGATCCGGCCAATAGCTTCGGTCAAAATCCCAGGTTCCCTGGTTGGGCCAATGGAAATAGTCAATGACAATTACAGACAGAGGAATTCTCCTTCTGTGGTATTCCCGGGCAACCTCCAGAAGCTCCTCCTGGGTCTTATAGCGCAGCTTGCTCTGCCAGAATCCAAGGGCATATTCCGGCATCATGGGGGGCAGCCCGGTAGCCTCCATATAATTTGCCAGGATCTCTCTTGGAGTATCCCCGGCAGTAATCCAGTAATCCAGCTGCTTTGTGGCACGCGCCTGCCATTCCGTCCTGTTTTTCCCGAATACCACCTGGCCCACCGCCGGGTTGTTCCACAAAAAACCATAGCCCTGGTCCGACAGCAGGAAGGGCACGCTGGCCTGTGAATTTCTCTGAGCCAGCTCCAGAACGGTGCCCTTCAGATCTACCCCCTCCTGCTGGTACTGCCCCATGCCGTAGAGCCGCTCCCCGGGCTCTGACTCAAAGCGCATGGTCAGCTGGCAATCATCCCCTGCTCCCGGCTTGAACTCCCGGGCCTCAATCTTCAGCAGGCTGCGGGCCTCCCCCAGAGCCTCCTCCGTCCGCAGGTATTCTTCCAGCAGCACCCTTCCCCTGCTGTTTTCAAAAACAAGCCTGCCGTCCTCCTGGATCCTGGCTGTGATATCCCCGTTTCGGATCACTGCCCCGGAGCCTGTGATCCGAATCTCTGCCAAAACCTCCGGCCGGGGCAGAAGGGCCCAGAGCTCCTCTTCCATCCTGCTGTTTTTTGTTCCGCGGACTCGCAGGGCATTCCTTCCCCATGGTTCAACCCAGAGGGTCTCCCTGTCAAAACGCCAGACCAGCCTGCCGTCCTTTTGTGTAATCACTGCCATAAAGCCTCCTCCTTCACTCTGCATCTTCCTTGCTTCTCATTCATCTTCACTGCTCCTCATAGAATGCAGTGGCAATCGTTTTGTATTCGCTGGGCGTCACCCCTGCGTATTTTTTAAATGTCCTGGTAAAATACCTGGTATCATGAAAGCCCAGGAGCCGGGCGATCTCGCTGACCTTCTTCCCTTCCTTTAACAGCTCCTTTGCCCGCCGGACCCGCAGATCCATCGTATAGTGGATAAAGCTGCTGCCCGTATATTTTTTGAAGCTGCTGCTGAAATAGGCGGGATTCATATCTGCCCGGGCCGCCACCTCCTCCAGGGTCAGATCCTGGCAAAAATGGTTCTGTATATACTCAATGGCCTTGTGGATATGGCTTTCCAGCCGGATGGCCTGAATCTCCCTGGCATTTTCAGCCGCCCGCCCCAGGGCATCCCCGATGGATGCAAACAGCCCGTTCAGGGAACGGCAGTCTCCCAATTCCTCCGCAATCCCTTTCAGCTCCATGCATGCTGCGGACAGCAGACGATTCTCCTCCAGCAGCCGTATCATGGTATGCAGCATCAGCTTCATATTCCGCTCAAACATGGGAAACACCGGCCTGGCGCTTCGGATCTCCTCCCGAACTGCCTCAAGCTCCTTGGTAAAATCCGTTCCCGCATAAATACAATTCAATAAATACAGGGCCTTCTTTTCGCTGTCAAACTGCCAGATCCCGGTATTCTGAAACCTCCAGACCCCGGGCCGTTCCTCATAGAGCTCCTGCTTTAAGGCGGACAGGGCCTGAAGATATGCCTGATGCAGCAGATCTGCACTGCTCACCGCACTGCTGATGCCCACATTCTGAACAAGCCTTCCATCCTCCAGGCATTGGCCTTCGTAGATTCTCCAGAACTGCTCAGGCGCATCCTCTGCCATGGTCAGGTAGAACCTTAGGCCCTCCTCCAGGGAGCCGCTTAGGAAGGCCAGCCCGGCAGCCTCCCGGCAAGGGGCCGGCTCCCCCTGGGTCAATACAAGATAATAGACACCTGTCCCCTCCAGCAGCCCCAGCAATGCCGGCTGATCCGGGTTTCCGCCATACAACAGCTCCCGCACCACAAGATGTTTATCCAGCTGCTTTGCAAGCCCCCGCTCCTGCTGCCCGGCCTGCTGCAGCCGCTCCTGCTCTATGGCTCTGATCTGCCTGCGGACCACTGCCAGAAGCTTCTCCGGATCCACCGGCTTTAGCAGGTACTCGCAGACCTGCAGACGGATGGCTGCCTGGGCATATTCGAAATTACTGTATCCGCTGATAATGATAATGCGGAGCCTTGGGTAAAAGAGCTTCAGATAATTTCCAAGCTCCAGGCCGTCCAGCTCCGGCATACAGATATCTGTCACCAGAATGTCAAGCTCCTGCTTCCTGGCAAACTGCATCAATTCACCGGCCCGGGCAAACTTATGGACAACCGCCTCCTCCTTCAGGGATGCCACAAGCATCCCTGCAATCCCGCGGCGTATCTTCGGTTCATCATCCAGTACTGCAATATGAATCATAGGCACCTCCCCCAGAGTTATGGAATCTTGGGAATCCTGAGACGAATCCTGGTTCCCCGTCCCGGCCTGCTGTCAATCTGAATCTGATAGCGCTCCCCGAATCTCAGCTGCAGGGACCGGTTCAGGTTGCCAATGCCAATCCCCTTGGTATACCTGCTTAAGGCCTGCTCCACCATGACCTCCTCCATGCCGCAGCCATTATCCTCAATCTCCGCCGCAATGTCCTCCCCCTGGTCATAGAGCCGGATGGTGACCCGGCAGTCCTTTTCCTTCTGTTTAAAGCCGTGGATCAGGGCATTTTCCACAAAGGGCTGGAACATAAATTTTACGGTTTTGTAATTCAGGAGCGTCTCGTCAATGTCGTAGACAGCCAAAAACCTGTCCTCAAACCGGAATCGCTGGATGGAAATATAATTTTCCAGCATTTCCAGCTCATTGCCAAAGGTTACATAGGCATCGGAAAACTTGATGGAATATTTCAGGATTTCCGATAATCCGGCCACCACCCTTGACACCTCCGGCAGCTGCTTCTCGTAGGCAATCCAGCTGATGCTCTCCAAGGTATTATAGATAAAATGGGGATTCAGCTGGCTGTGGAGCAGACGAATCTCCTTCTCCTTATCCTGCCGAAGGGTTTCGGTCAGCTGCAGGACGAGGCCGGAAATCCTCTGATTCAGGCGGTTGTAGGTTCCGTACAGCAGGCCGATCTCATCCTTCCTGCCCACCGGCAGCTGCATGTGAATCTTCTCCAGGTCGTCCACCTCATCCATCACCACAATGAGCTTCCGGACCGGATACACGATGAATCGGTGCACCAGGGCCATGCACAGCACGGAAAAGCAGATAATCAGGCAGAGGATCAGCGCCAGAAACAGGAGAAACATATTTGCCTGCCGCTCCACCTCACCCCTTGGCACCATATGGATAAACCTCCAGCCGCTGTAAGCAGACTCCTGGCAAATGTAATAATGGTTTCCGTATTCCTCAAGCTGTCCCCTGTGTCCCGGCAGCTCCTGCTTCCCCCCTTCCCTCTGCGCATACTCCGACAGCAGTGCAAGCACTGGCTCTGCGTCCCCATTGCTCCACAAGAGATGGTTGCTGCCGTCTAAGATCACCAGAAGCCCCTGGTCCTCCTCCTGATCCAGCACCGCAAGATGATCCAGGGCCAGCGTGGAAATATGGAGAATCACAATTCCCACCAGCTGATTCCTGTTATAGATATTTCGGATGATCCTCCGCCCGGAAAAATAGGCGGCCCTGCCATTGGCATCCTTTTGGCCCACAACACTGGCCTGCCAGACCTCTCCCGGAACCCTGCCCTCCATCTGGGCCAGAAGCTCCTCCATCTGCCCTTCCGTCTCACGGACTGTCTCCTCGTATCTTCCATAGCCGGATACCTGGCTGACAATGCTGCCGTCTGGAAATACAAAGGAGGCCCCTGCCATAAACTCCCGGCTCCTGCGGATATTTGAGAGCATCAGATTCACACTGCTGTCTCTGTTCAGCTGCTCTGCCTGGGGCTCCTCTGCCGCAGCCGCACTTTTCAGAAACTCCTCATAGTCATAGACGCCCTCTGCCGTCATCTCATAGTCCATGAGCATTCCTTCCACACCGCTGACTACATTTTCCAGGTTCCTGTTCAGCATCTGGTTTTCGCTCTCCATGGCATTGCGGTAAATCCCCTGGAATACCAGGATGCTGATCACAAAAAATGGAATGGAGATCCCTCCCAGAAAAATCACTGCAATCTTCCCATTCAGGGGCATATTCCAAAACCACCCCGCCCCGCGGCCTCTTCTCATAGACGCCTATCCTTTCACAGACCCGGCGGTAATCCCACCCACAATATGCTTCTGGGTCAGCATGAAAATGAGAATAACCGGCAGGGAGGATAAGGTCGCTGTGGCCATAAGCCCTCCCCAGTCTGTCCCATGCTGTCCGATAAAGGTACGCATCCCCATGGTGATGGGCCAATAGGCCTTGTCCGGCAGCAGCACCAGAGCGAAAATAAATTCCCCCCAGGCAAATATAAATCCAAAGGCCGCGCAGGTCACCAGGGCCGGCCGGGTCAGAGGCAGGATGATCCGAAGAAAGGTTCCCCAAGCCGAGCAGCCGTCAATCCTGGCCGCGTCCTCCAAGACCCTAGGGATCCCCAAAAAAGAGGTCCGAAGCACCAGCGCCACAAAGGGCAGGGAGGATGTGATATTTGCCAGAACTACGCCCAGATAGCTGTTGGTAATCCCCCATCTGGAAAACATGGCATACAATGGCAGGGCCATGGAATTGCCCGGCACCATCTGGATGATGATCAGGATAAAAAGGATTGCCCCAAATCCCTTCATGCTCTTCCTGGCCAGGGCATAGGACAGCGGCGCCGACAGAAGGATCGCCCCGATCATGGACAGTATACTGATGACAGCGCTGTTTTTCAGATACATGAAAAAATCTGCATTTTGAAACAGGGCCCTATAATTATCCAGATACAGGCTCCTGGGAATTAAGCTTGGCGAGGCCGAAAAAATCTCCCCGCTTCCCTTCAGGGAGGATACGATCATCCAGTAGATGGGAAACAGAAACACTGCCACCAGAAGGAGCCCCGCTGCGCAAAGGACATATTTTTTGTACTGCCTTCTCCATCTTCCCCTCATGCCGCTTCCTCCTTTTTGGAAAAATAAATGTAGAACACTGCCAGCACTGCCACAATCAGGAAGGATATGCAGGAAGCGGCAGCACCCTGGCTGAATTTGAAGGTCTTAAATGCAAGCTCATAGGAATAGTAGGGCAGGATCTGGGAGGAATTTGCCGGCCCTCCGGAGGTCATGGCATAAATAATGTCAAATACCTTGAAGGTGTAGATAAATCCCAGAAGCAGCAGCACCCGAATGGTGGGAATCAGCATAGGAACCGTGATATAACGGAATCTTGCAAGGGAGCTTGCGCCGTCAATCACAGCCGACTCATACAGATCCTCATCAATGCCCTGCAGGCCCGAAAGCAGCAGAATCATGTTAAAGGGAATGCCCACCCAGATATTGCCGAATATCACGCTCCCTAAGGATGTGGAGGTGCTGGCCAGGAAATTCACCGGCTCCCTTATGAGCCCCAGCGCTATCAGGATATGGTTAAAAATTCCCACATCCCCGGCCATCAGCCATTTGAATACAGCCCCTGTGATAATCGCCGGATTCATCCAGGCAATCAAAAGGATGGCACGCATCCACTTGTTTCCCGGGAACCTTTTATTAAAAAACAATGCAAAGGCAAAGCCTGCAGAAAATTGGAAAATCAGGCTGAACAGCACAAAAATCCAGGTATTATTCAGGGAATTCCAGAAATATTTGTCTCCGAAAATATGTCTGTAATTGGCAAGTCCTGCAAAGCCCTGCCTGGCAGTGTCCAGAAAATTTTTCAGGGTAACGTCCTTAAAGCTCATCTCTATGGTATACCAGACCGGATACATCATAAACAGGATGATGAAAATTACAGCCGGCGTCACAAAGGAATAATTTGTCAGGATCTCTTTCCATTTCAATCTCTTTATTCGCTCTTTCCTCATGAAAGCGCCCTCCTTCCATAGATTTCCAGGGCGGGAAAACCCGCCCTGGAGCTGTCTGTTACTGGAAGAATTCCTGATACAGAGGCGTTACTGTTTCCTTTGCTTCTTCAAGAGCCTCCTGGGCGGTCTGGTCTCCTGACATGGCTGCGCTGATGGCCCTCTGAATTGCCTTGGACATCTCATTATACTGGGGACCATAGGCTCTGGGGCGCGCGCTTTTCAGCTGTTCGATAAATACCTTGTTGATGGGATCCTCCATATAATAGGGATCCTCTGACAGTACGGTATCTGCCGGAAGCTGTCCCAGGCCTTTCAGGAACTCTGCATAGCGGTCAGCCTCCATCATGTATTCCACAAAATCCCAGATGGCTTCCACATTGGTATTATTTCCGATCCCAAAGCTCTCGCCTCCCAGGATGGATGCATAGTCCCCATTGTCCGCCTTGGGAATCATAGCCACGTCCCATTGGAGGTCCGGTGCATTTGCCTGAATGGGCGGTACATTCCAGGGGCCGTTAATCATCATTGCCGCACGGCCTGTCTCAAACAGAATCTCCGCATCCTCCTGGCTGTGGTTCACTGTATCCTTGCTCATGATCCCCTCTTCAATCATTTTCGAGAACATCTCCAAGGGCTCCACTGCCCCGGGTGCGGCAAGGTCGTCAAGATCAGCCCCCGCTGACCAGATAAAGGGAAGATACTGGAATACCGCGTCCTCCCCGGCTCCCCCGGCCATGGCAAAGCCATACATCTCCGGTGTGGCCACTGCCTTGGCTGTCTCGTACAGCTCTGTCCATGTGGTGGGAGGCGTTTCCACCAGATCCGTCCGGTAGAACAGGGCAATACAGTTGGCATATACCGGAAAGCCATAAAGCCGCCCGTTCACCTCATGCTCTGCCACCACGCCGGGAAGGGTGTCCTTCATCACACCACTCTCCTCCACCTTCTCCGTAATATCCGCCAGCACCCCTGCTTCCGCCAATGTTGCCGTGGAATTGCCGTCATAGATAAACAGCTCCGGCAGATCCCCGCCTGCCGCAGTCACCAGAATCTTCTGGATGTACTCGCTGTAAGGAATATAGGACACCTCGATTTTGGGTCCGCCAGTATCCTTCTGATAATTGTCAACCATTTCCTGGAGAAGGTTCTGCTGCAGCTCGCTGTCCCAGTAGTGCCACAGATGCAGCACCTCGGCATCCCCGGCGCCGCTTTTATCCTCCTGGCCTGCGCCATCCGTTTCCCCGGCATTGCCGCCTGCTTCTCCTTGGCTCTGACCGCTCTGCCCCGTCTGGCCGCTGCGATCCGAAGACTCCCTGCCGCAGGCTGCGAATCCCATTCCCAGAATTCCTGCCAGCATCAGCGCTACAAATTTCTTGAACATATGTTCATCCCCCTTTTTTATAATGTGTACTGTTTGTACAAGGGAAGCTCCATCCGGTCTGCTGCATATCCCTGATGGTATTATTCCCTTTTGTTGCAATTCCATTATAAAATATGGGGGATGTTCTCCGAAACGATAAATTTCTGTAAAGAGGTGGATATTTTATGAATATCTGTTGAAAAGCATAGAAGCCCTTAATGCCATGGCCCATCCAGCTGATTTATTCATGTATTTCCAGAGGCAGGCCATCCGGATCCTGGAAAAACGTCATCTTCTTCCCCGTGTAATCATCCAGACGGACGGGTTCTGTATGAATTCCCTTTTCCTGCAATCTCCTGACCGTCTCCTCCACGCTGTCAACCTGAAAGGCCAGATGCCGCAGCCCCAGCGCTTCCGGGTAGCTTGCCCGCTCTGGCGCGTCCTTTATGATAAACAGCTCGATCTCCTGCTGCCCGCATGCCAGGTCAATCTTGTAATCCCCCCGATCCCTGCGGTAGTTTTCCCGGATCACAGAAAATCCCAGCAGATCCACATAAAAATGCCTGGATGCTTCGTAGTCCTTTCCAATGATCGCTATATGGTGTATTCGTTCAAACATGTTTTTCCTCCTCATCCTCTCTGTCCATTCTGCCTTACCGGCCTGCTCCTTGTGGAATCCGGCTGCATTCAAAGGGATTCCCAGATCTTCTCAATCACATCCGGCTCTACCCCAAGCTCCTGTGCAATTGCTGCCGCATCCTTCCCCAGCTGCTGCTTGTTCCGGATCAGCCTCCGCAGCATATCTTGCTCCCCTTTGCCGTAGCCTGCCTGCTCCCCTTTGCTGTAGCCCTTGTCATAGCCTGCCCGCTCCCCATCCTCATACCCATCGGTATAAATTGTCTTTTTAAATTTTTTCTCATCAAACTCCGTCAACAGCATATGCAAGACCTCCGCTCTCTGCTTCACCAAAATATCCCGCAGGATATCCTTCTCAATACAGTAGTCTATGGCAAGCTGAATTGCTTCCTCCCGCGCCTTTCCCTTTTGAATCCATTCATTCACCTCAGATACACACTCTGAATACTCCCAGAGCCGGCGGCATTTCTCTACAAGCTCCCCATTATGCCCCCGGTTGATATTCAGCACTCTGCACCGACATTCCAAACAGCCGCTTCCACGCCCTCCTGCATAGGAATCCGACAAATACAGCTCCATCTGATCCTCCAATATATCCATCCCATTATAGAAAACTACATATTCCGGAGTCGGAAGCTCAATGCGCTTTTTCCCATAAATACTTCTTGTTCCTGCAGATACCAGTCCCTCGTATTGCTGGGCAAAATAGAGGAACCCGCGTAATGGCATATTGGAATTCACCGAACTCTGATGTTCGTAAAGATTCAGCTTCCCTGCAATAATAAAGGACAGATCGTTTTTCATTTTCAGAAATATCACATCCTCCATGGTCACGATCTCCAGCTCATCCGATTGCGTGTAATCCGTACCGTTCAATGCATTGTACAAATCCAGCAAATCCTTCTTGTCCCGAAACAGAAACCGAAACAGGTGGTCCTTGTACTTCCGGTTCAGCCTAAGCCGTCTCCACCAGGAGCCGCGCATATACCATTGTGCCTTTTTTCCTATCATAGACTACCTCCACTTCATTATACTTGATTCCTTTCTTTTTCTCAACAATCATTCGTTCGTAAATATGCTGAAAAATGTAAAGAGTTAAAAAATATGATAGCAACTACTTATGGAAACCTCATTCCTGCTGTGAATCCCTGGGGAATTCCCAAATACGAAAAAAAGAAATCACATTAGACACTTTTACTCTAACATGATTTCTTTCCCGTCACAAGAACTTTTTTAATTTCTTTGATTTTTTCCTCCTGAGCCCTGATGCTGCTGTGCGGCTTCAAAAGCCTCTCTTACCCGTTCCACAGCACGTCTTGCATACAGCGACGGCTCATTGATATAAGCCGTCACCAGCTCAATGGTAGCCCGCCCCTGATATCCCCCGGCAGCCAGCCCTGCCATCAGCTCCGGCAGAGGAATCCGTCCCTCTCCCGGCACCAGATGCGTCTCATCCACGCCATTGCTGTCAACCAGGTGCAGATGCTGCATCCGGTTCCCCAGCTTTGCGATGTAATCCAGGATCGGCTCTCCCTCCACAAAGGGAACCACAATATCACACATTCCCATCAGATAGGGGGAATTGATCCGATCCAGGATCTCTGCCAGGTCGTTGGCGCTGGTGCACACATTGGTCTCAAAATGCGTCAAGGGCTCCAGCAGGAGCTTATGGTCAAGAGCCTCCGCCTTCCTGCACAGCCGAAGCAGCGACCGGTTCAACCGCTCCCGAATCTCTGCTGCTGTGGCCGTATTTCCCGCATGCCCGGCTGAGATCAGGGTATATTCCGCCCCCAGGGCCTTTCCCATCTCCAGCGCTGTCTCCAGATAGGCCATGGCATCCTCCCACTGGCTCTGGCTTCCCATCATGTAATTATAGGGATAACCGTTATGCTCCGGCGTGTAGACGGCCACTGGCATCTCGTACTGTTCCGTCAAAGTCCGAACCTCTTTCCATGCGCCTGCCTTCAGGTCATAGGGAAAGCCGTGGGGCCTGCCGCCCCACAGTTCAATGTAGTCATAGCCGAATTCCCTTGCATCCCGAAACGCCCGCTCCAGGGGATACCTCTGATAGCCGCTGGTAAACATTCCGATTTCCATGAAAACATCTCCGCCTTTCCACAATCATTTTCTGCTATCTTCTATTTTCCCGTCTCAGCACCAGTCCCTGATAAGGACCCAGGATAAGCCTTCCTGCCACCGGTCCTGCCCCGTCCCAGAGTTCCTCCTTGACCCGTACCTCCTGCTCCCTGTCCGTATAATTCAGCAAAAAGAAAAACTGTTCCTTCTCATTGCTCCGCACCGCCAGCTCGCACTCCGGGGGCAGCTCTATCAGTTCCTGATAGGGCTCTGCCAGGCCAAGCCGGTGCAGGAACCGCTTCATCCCCTCCAGGTCAAAGGCAGCCCCATAATAGTACACCCGCCCTTTGCCAATGCTGCGGCTCACCATCCCCGGCTTTCCCCTATAATGTGCGCCGGTATAGACTGCCTCCACCCTTGCCTTCTCCGGCTCCCCTTCCATATCCCGAAGCTGTAACACCTCATGGAAGACTGGCGCGGAAAGAGCCTGGCCTTCCCATTCCATCCCGGACTGCTCCCAGTTCCCCACCAGGGTATACTCCTGGACAACCGCCCCCACCAGGGGCCCAAGGAGCCCGGGGAGGGGTTCCGTCACGCAATGCCCCTGCATATCCTTCCGTCCGCTTCCGGCTCCCAACACCAGCGTACCTCCCTGTTCCACATATCGGCGCAGCAGGTCTGCCCGCCGCCGGTCCATAAGCATTGCATGGGGATAAAACAGCGCCCGGTACGGCACAAGCTCCTCCAGCCTGGAGGACTCTGAAAGGTACACGTAATCCACCGGGGTGTGGAGGCAGGAGGCGGCTGTGTACATCCAGCGGCTGCTCTCCTCCTCCAGCAACTGGTGCAGCCTGTCTGCCTTGGTATCCCAAAGATTGTCATAATCCCGAAGAATTGCTGCCTCCGCCTCATAACGGCTTCCCGGCAGGCCCTCCAGCTGATTTACCCGCCGGATTATCTCCTGAACCTCCAAAAGCCGCCTGTTAGGCTCCCCGCAGTAATCCAGGATCCCATGCCAGTACATTTCCGTCCCAAAGGGACAGGTCCTCCAGCGGAAGAAGCTGATATAATCCGCGCCGTGGGCAATGCTCTGGAGAACCCAGAGCCCGAGCTGCCCCGGTTTTGGCATGGTACACAGCAGATCCATCGTCCAGCCGCCCCCTCCGGATTGCTGCTCCATCACCCAGAAGGGCTGCTGCACGGAGCGCACCTGGGAGAGGTAATTCCCCCACTTCCGGTCATTGAGGGTTTTACAGCTTGGGGGATCCTCCACCAGCTCAAAGGCAAAATTGGGATAGGAATCATAGGAAATCACATCCAGCGCTTCCCGGCACATCCTGTGGCTGTCCAGATGTTCAAAAATCCCGTTGGTTGTAATCACTGCCGAAGGGTCAATGTATCGCCGCAAAATACGGCTCTGGCGCTTCACAAAGCTTCTGGCGCTCTCTGAGATAAACCGGATATAATCCAGCTTTTGGTGGGGATTTTCCGTCATGCCCGGGCTCCTCCCGGGAATGCGGATCTGATCCCAGCTGCTGTAGGTCTGGTTCCAGAACACAGCCCCCCAGGCCCGGTTCAACTCCTCCGGACAGCCATATTTCTCTTTTAGGAATTCCCGAAATGCCTGTTGGTCCGCCTCGCTGTAAAAATAATCCTGCTCACAGTTCACTTCATTGTCAATCTGCCAGGCGGTAATGCATTTCCGGCGGCCAAAGTGCCGGGCCAGCGCTTCCACAATCCGCTCTGCAAAGTCCTGATACCGTTTGCTGTTATAATTGTAGTGGCGTCTTCCCCCATGCTCGTAAGGGTGTCCATACCTGTCGGTATTGAGGATCTCCGGATAGCGGTGGCTCATCCAGGCCGGCGGCGTTGCCGTAGGTGTGCCAAAGACCACCTCCATCCCCAGCTTCTCACAGAGGTCGAGAAATTGGTCAAAAAATCCAAACTCATAGCCCCCCTCCACAGGCTCCAGGATGCTCCAGGCAAACTCCCCAATCCGGACTGTCCCGATTCCCACTTCCTGCATCCTTTGCAAATCCTCCTGCCACTGCCCCATGGGCCAATGCTCCGGATAATAACAGACGCCAAAGGCAATTTTTGTTCCTGTTCCCATCGCTCCATACTCCTTTTCCTAACACTCATTCCGCCCGCCGGCTTCCCCTGCCGGAATCCACAATTCTATTTTTGTTCCCTTTCCTTTCTGGGAACGGATCACAAATTTCATTCTCTCCCCATAATAGTTCTTCATACGGCGGTATACATTCTGGATCCCGATATGCTCCCTGGCCTCCTTCTCCTGGCAGGCCCCATAAATCTCCTGGATTGTCCCCTCCTCCATCCCTACCCCATCATCTGCAACCGCAAAATACAGGCTGCCACGTTCCAGCCTTCCCACAATGGTAAGGGTTCCAAAGCCTATCTTGGGCTCCAGCCCATGGATAATGGCATTTTCCACCAGGGGCTGCAGGCTGAAATTGGGGATCATATATCCGTCGGTTTCCTCCTCAATTTCATAAACCACGGACATTTTATCCTCAAAACGGTAACGCTGGATGGCAAGATAATTGCGCACGCTGCCAAGCTCTACCTGCACCGGAACCATATCCCCCTGCTTGATATTGGCCCGAAGGAACTGTCCTAATGCGGTTGCCACCTCTACAATGGCATCCGTCCTCCCCATCCGGGACATCCAATTGATCATATCCAAGGTATTGTACAGAAAATGAGGGTTGATCTGCATTTTCAGCAGCTCGATCTCCACCTGCTTCTGGGATAGCTCCATCTGATAGACCTGCTCGATAAGGGTTTCAATGCTCTCAGCCATTTTGTTGTAGCTAAGTCCCAGCCGCCCGATCTCATCCTGGCTGGTAATGGCAATCCGCTTGGAAAAATCTGCCCCCTCGATGGCCTCCATATTCTCGCACAGCACATCCAGGGGGTGGATCATCTGCCAGGTGATCACGCAGATACAGCCAATCCCAAGGATCATGCAGGCAATCATCATTCCCACCATCACCAGGCGGAAGGCGGACAATTCATCCTCCACCACGGAGGTAGACACCAGTGTGATCACCTGCCAGCCGTTTTCCATGGTCTCTCCCATGCTGTAATAGAATTCCATGTCACCGATCCCGGATACGATGCCGGAATCCCTCCACTTAAGCTCCGAAAGCCTTATCTCCCGCAGCTTTGGTTCATTGGTGCAGATCTGGTTCCACTCCCCGTCCACCACAAATACCAGGCTGCTGTACACGCCGGATACCTCCTGCAGAAGGGTTTCAAAACAATCCTGCTGACATACCACATTCATATACCCGATGGGCTCCATGGAGCGGAGGTCAAGAATGGCTCTTGATAACACAATCCGGCCGCTGCCGTCCGCGGAGGTTCCCCAGAGGGCAGAGCCGTTGGCAGTAAGAATCTCCTCCTTTGTCCATGGCTCCACCCCATGCTCCCCCAGCTGCTTGGAGACCAGGAATTGGTTCTCCCCCGTGGACACCACCTTAGCGCTCAGGATCTCATCCTCAAAAAGAATGGCCTCCCCCAGCTGTGTGCGCAGGGCCTGGCTGGCCTTCTGCATCTCATAGTCGCTGAGCTGTCCGCTGTCCACCCGTTTCAGCTGCTCCTGAATCTCCGTAGTCCGAAGGATATCCTGGGAGATCCGGTCAATCTTTTCCATCAGGAATTCAAAATTATCTACCGTGCGCCCGGAAACGTCCTCAATATACCGTTCCGCCCTTGCCGTATAAATCCTGGTAAAGCCAAGACTCATAGCCACCGTAAGCATCCCGCTTAAAGCTACCACCAGCAGGCAGAAGCTGGCTGCCAGCTTTGTCCGTATCCGCATCCTCTTCATAGCCCGCTCTCCTGTTTCTTCGCCTTCCGCTCCAGGAGCTCTAGGATCCCGTACTGCTTCTGCAGCTGCTTGTTTTTCCGGTACTCGTTGGGCTTACAGCCCAGAATCCTCCGAAACAGCTGGCTGAAATACCGCTGATCCCGAAACCCGGTCAGGTCGCTGATCAGCGAGATCCGATACTCCCCTTTTGCCAGAAGCTCCAGGGCGTACAGAAGCCGGATGCAGGTCAAAAGATCCACAAAGGAGTAACCGGTCTCCTTTTTGATATACCGGGACAGATACACGGCAGACAGATGGAATTGCTCCGACAGAACCCCCAGGGAAAGATCCTTTTCATAATTCTCCGCAATATATTTCACCATCTCATAGGCCTGAAGGTCTACCTTGCAAAAGCTGTGGATGATCTGCTGGGTAATGGTATAGCTGCCTGCCTTCTCCTCATATTCGCTGATGATCCTTTCCCCATATTCCATCAGGCGCAGGTGCTCGATGGCGCTGTGTGCGGTATCCAAAAGCTCCTCCGGAACCACAGGCTTTAGCAGGTAATCGTGCACCTGATAGCGGATCGCCTCCTTGGCATAAGAAAAATCGCTGAAACCGGACAAAATGATAAACTTGGTATTCATGCGGTTCTGATGCACATACTCCGCCAGCTCAAGCCCCGTCATCCCGGGCATGCGGATATCGCAGACCACCAGCTCCACGCGCTCCGTCTCCAGAAGCTTTTGCGCCTCCAGCCCGTTGGAGGCCTCCAGCACCCGGGAAATCCCCACGGACGCCCAATCCAGGCTCAAAAGCCCATTCCGTACAAATTTTTCGTCATCTGCAATCAATAAGGTCATATTTTTCCCCCTGTCGTATGTAAAATATGACTTTCCTGGATCCGGTCAGCCCTTCACTGCCCCTGCGACCATGCCCTCCATAATATTTTTATGCAGTAAAATATACACCACCATGCTGGGGATCACTGTAATTACCACCGCCGCAATGGTGGAAACATAATCCGTAGAGCGCAGCCCCTCAAACTCTGTCAGTCCCACCGGCAACGTCATCTTCGCCGTGTCTGTCAGGAAAATCTGCGGGATCAGCAGGTCGTTCCACACATCCAAAAAGGTAATGACCGCCACCGTCACCAGGGACGGCCGGGTAATGGGCACAATAATCCTCCCAAAAATCTGAAACACATTACACCCATCCATAACCGCAGCCTCCTCCAATTCCCCCGGAATGGTGGACAAAAAACCGGTGAGAATAAAAATCAGCATGGGAAACCCAAAGGCCACATGGGGTACAATTACGGAGGTGTAGGTATTGAGCAGGTTCATTTTATTAAAGATGGAAAAAAGAGGAATAATGGTTGCATAAATCGGAATCATCATCCCCAGCATAAACAGCCGCAATACCAGCTTGGAGCACTTCCATTTCATACGGGCAATGGCATAGGAAACCATGCTCCCCAGAGCAACACATAGAAATACGGCCAGAACGGAAATAATCACTGAATTGATAAAATATCTGCCGATATGCCCCTGTATGATGGCGCTGACATAATTACCAATCCGGAAGCTTTCCGGCAGGCCCCAGGTATTGGAGAACAGCTCCTCGTTGGTTTTCAGTGAGGAAAGCAGCAGCCATACCATAGGGTAGATGCAAGTCACTGCGTATGCAATCAATACAACATATTTCACAACCCTTAACAGGGTGTCCATTCCTTTTTTCATTATAACACCTTCACCCTTCCTTGTACTCAAAAAAATCAAAATCCCCGTGGTTTTTCCGCCCGGTCAGATCCTGACAGCAGATACCGATAAATGCCCCGGTAAAGCGGTACTGGCCGAATTTATAAAAGTAATCGTCAGAAAGCACAACCGCGTCCACCTTTGGGCCTATTTCCTGATATCTCTCCCCGTCCGCGGAAAACAGGAACTGAGCCGTCTCCTTCCGGCACTTAAGCTTTAACCATACTGCCTGTCCCGGCTCCCTTTGGATTCCGTCCCCCAAGGGCCAGGTAGCCCGGCCCATTACCAGGGACAGCAGGTTCAGGACCGGCTGCCCCTGCCGGTTCACAGTGGCAAAAAGATAAAAATAGCTGTAGTTATCATAGTAATAAATCAGCCCCGCCATCTGTCTGGGATCGGATGCGGCAAATTCCAGCTTTGTGGTAGCCTGGCAATAAAAATGCTGCTGCCGGTGGGCCAGGAGGGACTGGCAGAAATTCGACTGGGGGGACTCCGCCCCGTACAGCCTCAGCCAGCCCGGCCGCGCCTTCAGGGATGCCCGCTCCCCCAGGGGAACCCGCAATGTCTGCAGGTGCCTGCTGAAGGAAACGCCGTCAAATTCCTCCCGCAACACATAAGGCCCCGGCCTCTCTCCATAGCTTCCCTCTCCCTCGGTCTCGATCTCAAGCTGTTCCAGCGGCCAATGGGTTCCATGTGCCAGGTACGGCCACCCCTCCTCCCAGCAGATCCTCTGAAGGGCTGTCTCGCGCCCCAGGATACACATACGCTGCATGCCCACCGGCCTGCCGCACAGATGGGCCATATACCACGTTCCCCGGCTGCTTTCCACCAGACAGCCGTGGCCGCATTTCTGCAGAGGCCCCTGGGGCGCATCCACCGTGGTAAGGATCGGGTTGTGGGGATGTATCTCATAGGGTCCCTCCAGCCTTCTGCTTCTGGCCACCGTTACTGCGTGGGTATACTCGGTTCCCCCCTCTGCCGTCAGGAGATAGTAATATCCCTCCCTCCGGTACAGCCTTGGCCCCTCCGTAGTGCCAAGCTCCGTCCCCGGGAAGATCAGCCTGGGATCTCCCAGCAAACGCCGGCTGCCCCTGTCATACTCCTGGAGGACAATCCCCCCAAATTCTGACCTTCCATAACCAAAATCCTGCTGCATGGACAGCAGCCAGGTTCTTCCGTCCTCATCGTGGAACAGGGAGGGGTCAAAGCCTATCCCATGAAGCAGGCTTGGCCTGCTCCAGGGGCCTTGGATGTCCCTGGCTGTGACCAGATAGTTGGCGCAGTCCTTAAAGATCCCGTCATAGGAGCGGGTCACCGTGTAAACCAGGTAAAAGCTCCCCTCCCGCCAGGACAGATCCGGGGCCCACACCCCGCCTGAGGCCGGAATTCCCGACAAATCGAAATCCCCTTCCTCCTCCAGGGGCGTTGCAATCAGCTCCCAATCCCTGAGATTTTTGGAATGGAAAATCCTCACTCCCGGGAACCATTCAAAGGTTGAGGTTGCTATGTAATAATCCTCCCCCACCCGCAGGATGCAGGGATCCGGATGGAACCCGGACAGGATTGGATTTTGAATCTGCAATTTGCCCATTTCCCGCCTCCTAATATTCAATGGCTTCCGTTTTGAGGACATGGTTGGAAATCACCACCGACAGCGCGCAAAGCAGAAGCAGCACAACGCCAATGGCCGCCGAATACCCATATTTCAGTGTACGGAAGCCCTGGTAGAACATGTAGGTGGACATCACCTCCGTGGCATGGTTGGGACCGCCGTTCGTCATGACCGCCACCAGGTCATAGTATTTCAGGGAGCCTGTAATGATCAGCACTGCATCAATCCGGAGGATATGCTTAATCAGAGGGAAGGTGATAGACTTAAACTGCATCCAGCTTCCCGCCCCGTCAATCCGGGCCGCCTCATACAGGGATTCCGGAATATTTTTCATGGCTGCCAGCTGAATGATCATGTGATACCCCACATACTGCCACATTACCACAATGATGATACAGAGCAGGGCCGTATCCTTATCCCCCAGCCAGGCCCGCATGGCTTCATTCTTGCCCAGCAGCCCCAGAAACTGATTTACCAGGCCGAATTCCTGGTGATAGACAAAACGCCACAGCAGGCCTACCGCCACCCCGCAGATCACACAGGGAAAGAAAAAGATGGTCTGGAAAAATTTATTCCCCTTCACCTTTTTGAACAGCAGGGTTGCAAAAATCAATGCCAGCCCCAGGTGGGCAATCAGAGAGCCCACCACCAGCAGCAGGTTATTTTTCAGTGCTTTCTGGAAAATGCTGTCCTGGAACAGGTTCACATAGTTCTTCAAACCTACAAACTCCCCCGGCTCCATCAAATTTGTCCGGTAAAAGCTGATTACGATATTATATACAATTGGAAACAGTACAAACACCAGATACAGTAAAAACGCCGGTAACACAAACACTGCGATTGCCTTCTTATTTCCCAATATTTTTTTCATCCCCACACCTCTGTCTGTTCTATCAAAACAGGCCGCCGTCCTCTCATTGCCACTTTTGTCAATTCTACCGGTACGGCGGCCTGTTTTACGCATTATTGTTATCTGTCTGCATTGCTCTCGGCAAATTGCTGCAGCTCGTCAAAGGCGCCCTGCACCTCCTCCCCGCCGAAGACAGCCAGGCAGGCATTGTTGAAGGCTTCTCCCTCGCCTGTGCCGAAGGCCCTGTCCCACCAGGGGTAGACAGACGCATCCTTTAAGTTGTTGGTAATGCTGGCCACAAGAGGAGACAGCTCCTGCTCATTTACCTCAACACTTACCGTCGGCATCTTGGCATTTGCCGCCAAGTCTCTCTCCTGCCAGTCCTTGGAGGTGATATATTTCAGGAAGGCAATGCATGCCTCGGGATTGGCGCAGTCCTTGCCAAGGGCATATGCTGTATCCGCAGAGCCTACCACCAGATTTTTATGTTCCGGCTTCACCGGAGGCATGTTAAAGGTCCTTATGGTATCTTTAATGGGACAGCTGTCTGCCACGAACCCGGAAGCATCCCAGGAAGCCATATAGTACATGGCTGCCTCCCCGCTCTCCAGCTTCATAATAGCCTCATCGTAGCTCATGGCCAGCATCCCGTCCGCAAACCAGCCTTTCTCCACCATCTTCTGGGCCTCTGCGGCAGCCTGAATGTAGGCCTCGTTATTCCATACCTCTTCCCCCTTCATGATGGCATTGTAGGTCTCTGCCCCTCCGGTACCCAGGGTCAGCTGCAGGATAAACTGCGCCGGAATCCAGGCCTCCGAGCCGGCCAGAGCCATGGGAGCCACCCCATTCTCCTTCAGCACCTCGCACACATGGCAGAACTCCTCATAGGTTTCCGGCGCCTGCAACTGGTACTCCTCAAAAATTGCCTGGTTATAAAACATGGTTCCATATGCAATCTGGGAAGGAATCGCATACGTCTCCCCGTCATAGGTGAAATAATCCAGCACCCCTTCCAGGAAGCTGTCCCTCCACGCAGGATCCGCGTCCAGAGCCTCCTGAAGGGACATTACCTTCCCGGAGGATACAAAGGGCTCCAGATATCCCAGCTCCCAGGTAAAGAAAATATCCGGGACATTGTTGGATGCCATCAGGGTAGCAAGCTTTGTCTTATACTGCTCATTCTCATACAATTCAAATTCTACCGTTACCCCATACTCATTATTCCGAGAAAACTCCTCTGCCAGCTCCCGCATGGTCTTGGTATATTGGTCAGCCTCCGTGCCCACGGACAGAACCTTAATCACTTCCTTTGTCTGGTTCTCCCCGTTTCCTGCAGACTCCCCATCGGCTCCCCCGCCGGTCTCCTCCTGCTGGTTTTCCTGGGCGTTGCCCTGCGTGTTGTTCTGGGCGCCATCCTCTGCCCCGCCTTTACCGTCAGTACCTCCGCAGCCTGCCGCCATCGCTGCCATCAATGTGCCTGTTACCAGGAGACATAAGCCCCTTTTCATAAATATTACCTCCTCTGCATCTTAAATTTGATTAGAAAGTTTGTTTTCATCACAAGGCTATTATATCCTGGCAGCATTTTTTGAAACAGTCCAAAAAAGCATCAATTTTGTTAAAATAATCAACCTCCTCTTGATTTTCTATCATAAAATACAGCAAACCTCCCAAATTTCTTCCGCCTTTGGAAGAAATTTGGGAGGTTCTGTTTAATATTCTACTTTTCCCATATACCGCCTGGTCTCCAGGGGATGGTTCCGAAGCTTTGCCAGCTCCTTGCGGTACACGCACATCACCTTGTAGAACATCAGCGGGGTAAAATAATCCACCACCCGTTCATCTATGATGTCCGCTCCCAGCTCCTTGGCATCCACCACCTCATACTTGGCGCCGTACTGCTTCAGGAAACGGATGGCCCGCTCATCCATACAACGGGCCGGGCCGCTGCTCTCCAGCACTACATAGGCCGTATTTTTGTCCGTCACCTCAAAGGGGCCATGGAAATACTCTGCCGAGTGGATGTAGGCCGCATGCTGCCACTGCATTTCCATCATGGAGCAGATGGCAAATCCATAGACATTGCCAAAGGCCGGGCCGCTGCCTAAGATATACATCATGTCCTCCTTCTCATAGGCCCTGCCCCAGACTCTGGCCCGCTCCTCCACCTGCTCCATGGCATGATAGATCACCGTGTCAATCTTGGAGATTCCGTCCTTCAGCTGGTCAAGAAGGGGGTATTCCTCTGTAGCTGCCAGCAGCTCTCCCATCAGCCGCAGGGACAGCAGCACCGGAGAATCTCCGTAGTGGCTTCCCTCCTCTGTGGCGTTTCCGTATACCACATTGTAGTCTCCCGCCTCGTTCACCGGCGTCCCTGCCACCCCTGCATAGGTGACGATCACTGCGCCCCGCTCCCTGGCCAGGGCTGCGGCTTCTAAGACCTCCGGGGTCTTTCCGCTGTGGGAGCACAGAAGCACCAGGGAATTTTCCCCCAGGGAGGCCGGCGCTGCGCAGACAAATTCCTTCCCGCTGTACAGGAACGCGCTGCAACTCTTTGCCTCAGCATCCATGAAATATTTCGGCGGATAGAATTCCACCAGCGACCCGCCGCAGGCCACAAAAAATACATTTTTTACGCTCTCTTTTTTCGTTAAAATATCCTTGATCATCTCTCCCGGATTCATTCTCTCTACCTCCTGATATACATTCTCTTTTCTTCCAACAAATCGTCACGAATCGTCCGATCATTCCTCACATTCCTATTCCAATTAATACTCAAACTGCCTGTAATACCGCCTGAAATCCAGATCGTGGCCTGTGTATTTCTCCATATGTACTGCCAGCCGGTCCACCAGCAGGGTGGACACATACAGGGGGGCCAGCAGCCAGCCGAAGGGCTCCTGCTCCTCCATATAGGGGGCAGGGTCAATCACTGTAAGCTTATTGGTATGCTGCTCCAGGAAACGCTGGGCCCGTTCATCCAGCTGGCGGCAGGCCCCTGCTCCCTTGATGAGGAACACGCAGGTATCCTTCTCCACCAGCTCCAGGGTGCCGTGGAACAGCTCTGCACTGGTGACGGCTTTGGTGCGCTTCCACTGCATTTCCTCCAGAATGCACATGGAGAACAGGTATGTCTCGCCCCACATTTCCCCGCCGCCTACCCAGAGCATATAGGGCTCCTGGTAATAGGCCTCTGCGATGGCATCTGCCTGTTCCTCAAAGGCCTCCTTTGCCGCCAAGAGCTTTCTGGGCAGCAGCGTCAGACGCTGTGCAAAATCCGGATATTGGGGGAACTCCCCCCGCGCATGCAGCAGGCCAAAGAACAGCCAGTACAGCAGCATATACTCATATTCCACACCGTTGGTATGTCTCATGGGAATATGGTACTCTGCCTCCGCCCCCAGGGGTGACTCCCTGTCCCCGGTCAGGGCCACCACCGGAATTTTCTGCTGCCGGCAGGCCTTGGCAATGGCTACCGTCTCCTTGGTATCTCCTGACTTTGACATGGTGACCACCACCGAGCCCGGGCCCAGATGACGGTGCCCCCTGGCCAGAAGCTCCGCCGCCTGCTCCACGTACACGGGAAGGTCTGTCAGCTGCTTTGCCATTTCTCCCAGGGCCATCATAGGGCTTAGGCTTCCCCCCACGCCTGCCAGGAACAGATTGGCGCACCCTCTCTCACAGATGTTTTTTGCCGCCGCCTCGGCTGCCTGCCTGGATTCCAATGTGGCCTTCTCACTGGCCGCATATTCCGCATAGTCAAATTTCAGCATGGCTTCCTCCTTCTATCGGTTCATAAAACGTCCCAAAAATTCCTTTGTCCGCTGGCTTTTGGGGTGTTCAAAGATCACGTCCGGCGTTCCCTCCTCTTCAATCACGCCCTTGTCCATAAATACCACCCGGCTGGATACCTCCTTGGCAAAGGCCATCTCATGGGTCACGATGACCATGGTGAGCCCCTCCCGGGCCAGCTGCTTGATCACCTCCAGCACCTCACCTACCATCTCAGGGTCCAGGGCGCTGGTGGGCTCGTCAAACAACAGGATATCCGGCTTCATGGCCAGCGCTCTGGCAATGGCCACACGCTGCCGCTGGCCGCCGGAGAGCTGATGGGGACGGGCCTTGACATAAGCCCCCATCCCAACCTTTTTCAGGTACTGCAGGGCCAGCTCCTCCGCCTCCTGCCTGCTCTGCTTTTTCACCTTTTCCACGCCGATCATACAGTTTTTCAGGGCAGACATATTGGCAAAGAGGTTGAAGGACTGGAACACCATACCTACCTTCGCCCGGTAGCTGCTGACCTTCTTTGGCGTGTTCTGCAGCGCCTCCCCCCGGTAATAAATCTTCCCGGCCGAGGGCTCCTCCAGCATGTTGATACATCGAAGCAGTGTGGACTTCCCAGAGCCGGAGGCGCCGATAATGCTGATCACCTCTCCCTCCATGACCTGAAAATCAATGTCCCTTAACACCTCATGGCTCCCAAAGGATTTGCCCAGATGCTCCACCCGCAGGGTTTCCCTGGCATCCCTTCTCTGCACGCATTTTTCCGGCCTGCTCTTTTCCAGCCCGCTTTTTTCTGGCATTCCAGACATACCTACACCTCCCCTTCTTCCAGCAGCTCATAATTTCTCGACCCGTCCATCCGCTTCTCCAAAAGCTTCAACAGCCTGGACATCACAAAGGTCAGGATCAGGTAAATGAGCGCAATGATAAAATAGGTCTCAAAGTACCGGAAGTACACGCCGCAGGCCGTGCGCCCTGCAAAATACAGCTCCGATACGGTAATTACATTCAGCACCGAGGTATCCTTGATGGCGGAAACAAAGGCATTTCCGATCTGCGGGATCAGGGTGCGGAAGGCCTGGGGAATGATCACATACAGCATGGTCTGAAAGTGGGTCATGCCAATGGCCTTGGCCCCTTCTGTCTGCCCCGGGTCAATGCCGGTGATGGCGCCCCGGACAGACTCGGCAAAGTAGGCCCCTGTATTCAGGCTCAGCACCAGGATACCTGCCGCAAGAGGCGGCATATCCAGGTTAAACAGCTGCATGCTGCCATAGAACACCACCACAGCCTGAACCATCATAGGCGTCCCACGGAAAATTTCCACATAAATGCTGATAATAATATTTAAAATTTTTACAACTACCCTGCGCAGGGTACTGCTGCCGGATTCCACGGGAATCCCCTGCACAATCCCAACCACAAAGCCGATCAGGCTCCCAAGGATCGTGCCGGATATGGCGATCACCAGGGTAATCAGTGTCCCATAGAGGAACATTCCGCTGTAATTTTCCCAGATGAGGCTGACCCATCCCAAAAAACTGGTTGGCAAATCCATACTCTCTTACCCCCATTCCTGTTTTCTATGCTATTCCGTAACCATAGGCTGGAGCGTAAGGATGTGCTCCATCAGCTCTGAGCGCTCCTCTGCAGGCGTCTCTGCCAAGGCTGCGTTGATGGCCTCTGCCAGATCAGATTCCCCCTTGCGGATGGCTGCCGCTGCGGAGGATTCCTGCTCGCTGACCTCAAAGCCCTTCCCCTTTTCAAATTTCACCATGGCCAGATCCGGGTTTGCCATGATGGCAGAGTAGGCTTCCGTCTCACCCAGGATGGTGCCGTCCAGCTTGCCGGAGCGGACAGCCACCAGAATCTCGGAATTGCCGCCCAGGCCCGGCTGCTCATCCACCTCTGGGATCTGGCTGATCAGGGCCATCCACATGGAATTCAGCTGGCTTGTCACCTTGCAGCCTCTGAAATCCTCCAGGGAAGTGGCATTTGCCAGCTCGCTGTCCCCCTTTACGATCATACAGGTATCTGAGGTCCAGTAATAATCGGAAAAATCCACGCTCTTCTTCCGGTCCTCAGTCACGCCCATACCGGCAATGATGGCATCAATCTTGTTGGAATTTAACGCCAGCACCAGACCGTCCCAGTCGATTTTGTAGATCTGAAGCTCCCAGCCATTCTTCTCGCAGATCCGCTTGGCCATCTCCACGTCATAGCCATAGGCATAATCAGAAGTTCCCTCAATGGGCACCGCCCCGTTGGAATCATCGCTCTGGGTCCAATTGAAGGGAGAATAGCTGCACTCCATGCCCACCCGGAATACCTTGGTGGTAAATACCGTAGAACTGCCGGCTCCCTCTCCGCCGCTCTCTGTGCCGTCCCCCTGAGGCTCCTGGCCTTTGCTCTCTGTGCTGTCTCCCTGGGCTTCTCCGCCTCCGCTCTCTGTACCTGCGCCCTGGGAAGCGGCTTCCTTCCCATAATTTCCGCATCCGGCCAACAGGCCAATGGCTGTAACTGCTGCCAACATCAGTGATACAATCCTTTTTTTCATGTTCTTTCTCTCCTTTTTTATATTATAACGTTATATAACGTCATGTTTGTGGGTAAAAAAAATTATCCTTCATATCCTGTTCCGTATCCAAAGGAACCTTCCACGCCGCAAACCCCGGCTGCAAATTCTGACGCCCTTTTCAGGCTTTCCGCAATGGCCTCCTCCTGCGCCACTCCCTGCTTTTTGCGGTTCAGATAATGAACCAAAAAGGAAGTAATCAGGGAATCGCCGGCTCCCATGGTATCCACCACCTTTTCAATCGGCACGGATTCCTGGCGGTACATACGCTGCCCGTCATAGAGGATGCAGCCCTCCGCTCCCCGGGATGCCATCACAAGCTCTGGCCCCAGCTCCTTTACCCAGCGCAGATGCTTTGTCACCGCTTCCTCATCGCCGCCTTTCGAACAGAAGGCATAGGTCACATGAGGCGCCACCTGCCGGTAGTAGTCCGGTTTGGAATCGTCGGAAAAATCAAAGGATACCGGCACCCCAAGCCTTTGGATTCTGGGCAGCATCTCCTCCGTGAAGCTGTAATTCCCGGAATGCACCAGGTCAAAATTCTGTATGTATGCAAGCTCCGGCCCACCCAGCTCAAAGGGAACCCTCCCGCGAATCCCGCCATGGTTGGATTCCAAAAACACCCGGTCTCCCTCCCGGACCGTCACCCTGGCATAGCCGTTTTCCCCCTCCAGCCTGCGGCTTAGGGTCAGCTCCACGCCAAGCTGCTTTAGGATCTCCTCCACATAATACCCGGCCTCATCATTTCCAAAATATCCCATATAGGCGGCACATTCCACCTGATGGGCCTTGGCAAACACCGCAAAATTCACACAGTTGCCGCCGGGATACATTTGCCCCCTGTGCTCGTATTTATCTACCACATTGTCGCCGAAGCCAAGCACTCGAAGCCCCGGCGCTTCTTTATTTCTCTCCATTGTCATCACCTCATTTTCCTCTACTGCCGGCTCATATAGTAATCCACCAGACCGAAGCGGTATCGCTCGCACACAATATATTCCAGGCCGATATGGATGAGCCGGTCCTGCCTGTCGTATATCTTGGTCTGCATACAGAACAGCGGCTCGCCGCACCCGACCTCCAGGATCCTGGCCTGCTCGGCATCTGCCTTCACCACATCCAGATAGGAATCCCGGGAGGAATCCACGAACACATGGTATTTTTCCTCCAGCAGCCGGTACAGGGAGCCCTCCAGCGCCTCCTCCATCAGATACCCGAAATCCTCCCCGGGGTAGTAATTGTTCTCCAGCATCACCGGCGTGCCGTCCGCCTTCCTTAGACGCTGGATCATCACCATGGGCATTCCGGACTCCAGCTGAAATTCCTCTGCAATCCAGGGCTCCAGAGCGATCTGCTGCCGCTTCAGCACGCTGGTGGAGGGCACCATGCCATTGCTCTCGCAGGCCTGGGTAAAGCTTAGAAGGTGCTCCATCTTCCGCTGGATCTTCCGCTGCTTTACAAAAGTTCCCTTCCCCTGCTTCTTCACCAGAAAGCCCTCCCTGCAGAGCTCCTCCACAGCCTTGCGCACCGTGATGCGGCTGACGCCATACTTCTCGCCCAGCTCCGGCTCCGTGGGCAGCTGCTCCCCGTTCTTATATTCCCGGGACAGGATGGCGCTCTTGATCAGCTCCTTCATCTGCAGATATAATGGTATGGTGTTGTTTGCATCCAGCATTCTTTATGCCCCTTTCTTACATTTCCCCTGGTGCCGCCTTGGGCAATCCGCTCCTCTGGTGCCGCCTTTACAGCCCGCTCTCCTGGCCTGCCTTTGCAATTCGCTCCCTTGGTCCGCCCAGCAGGTAATATGCGAGAAACAGCAGCGCTGTCACCGCCCAGCTGACGGGATATCCCAGCAGCAGCAGCCGAATCTCATGGAAGGCCGGTGCAACTGCAAGCCCCCAGACCATGCGCACAGCACAGATTCCGAAGCAGCAGATCAGCATGGGCATTACCGCCTCCCCGGTGCTGCGGATAGCGCCTGAGAGCACCTCAATAAACACATAGATGAAATACCAGGGCATCATAAAATACAGTATGGACAGCCCCATTTCCTGCACTGCCCCATCGTCAGTAAACATCCGGAAGAACCATTTCCCGCCTGCCATGGAAAGGCCGCTCAGCAAAAGGGCCAGGCCAACACCTGCAATCAGGGCGATCCGAATCCCCTGGCGCATGCGCTTTCCCTCCCCTGCGCCGTAATTCTGCCCCATAAAGGTCAGCACCGCCACGCCATAGGCATTGAACATCATCCAGAAGAAGCCTTCCAGCCGGTCAAATACCGAGGATGCGGCAATCACATCTGTGGAAAAGGTATTGACCTGGGACTGGATCACCATATTGGAAATGGAATACATCACTGCCTGCAGGCCTGAGGGCAGCCCAATGGCAAGCATTCGTTTTTGGTTCCTTCCCCAAGCTCCGCCCCCCTGGGCAGAGGTCTGGAAATACGCTCTGCTCCGAAAAAGTATCCGCAGCACCAGCAGGGCGCTTAAGCTCTGGGATACCACCGTGGCCAGCGCCGCTCCCAGGATCCCCCATCCAAGCACTGCCACAAACAACAGATCCAGCAGCAGGTTCAGGATACAGCAGAGAATCAGAAAATATAGCGGCCGCTTCGTATCCCCCACGGCCCTTAAAACGGCAGCCCCCGTATTGTACAGGGACATGGGCACCAGCCCGCAGAAATAGGTCTGCAGATAAATCCTTGCCATCCCGGCAATCTCTGCCGGCGCGTGGATCCATCGAAGGACAAAGGGCGCCATCACAATACCTGCGATGCTGAGAACCAGGCCCAGGAAAGTCCCGATTCCCACGGCAGTGCGGATGCTCTGGGAAAGCTCCCGCTTCCTGCCTGCTCCGTAGTACTGGGCGATCACCACCCCTGCCCCGGAGGAAATCCCCACCAGGAATTCCATCATCAGGTTCGTCATGGTGGAGCTGGTTCCGCCCACAGCTGCCAGCGCTTCCTTGCCCAGGCAGTTCCCCACAATGGCAACATCAATGGTATTGTAGCACTGCTGCAGCAGGGCCCCCAGCATAATCGGCCAAAACAGCTGAAACAGCCCGGAAAGAATCGGCCCTTCTGTCAAGGAAACCGTCCTTCTTCCCATCTTCCTCCCTCCTTGCATTCATTATATAACGTTATATAACGTTTTGTCAATCTGGCAGGATCCACAAAGAATCCTGCCTCTTTTTATACATCATTCACAGAGGAAGCTACCATGCCCCGGAATACCCAAGGGTCACCGCACTGTTCTCTGCCCCGGCCTCCATGGCCTCCGGAATGCTCCTGCCCTGGAGGATCCCATACAAAAAGCCTGCAATAAAGCTGTCTCCGGCCCCCATAGTATCCACCACCTCGCATTTGGCAATGCCATAGCAATAGCGCTGTTTTCCGTCCCATGCCAGGCTGCCCTTGCTGCCCCGGGTCACAACCACCACCCTGGGGCCTTTGCTCTGGACAGCCTCCAGGAAGCAGCCAAGCAGCTCCTCCTCCGAATCCTTTGGCTCCAGGCCAAGGCTCTGATACCGCCGGGCAAATTCCTCCTTTGCCTCCTCATCGTAGGAAAAAAATGCGTATGTGACATAGGGAAGGGCCTGATCCACAACCGGGCTGGCAAATTTATTGGCAAAATCAAAGGCCACCGGCACATTTTGGATAATCCGGGGCAGCTCTCCCTCAATCATTCCCCAGATTCCGGTCACCACCAGATCCTGAGCGCACAGAAAGGAAATATCCTCCTGACGCAGCTTAAAATCCGCCAGCACGCCCTCCTCGTATTCGCCGAACACCCGGTCTCCGTCCACAATCTGCACATGGCTGACCGCCGTCTTTCCCTCCAGCACCTGGACATGGGAGGTATCCACCCCCTTCCCGCGGATGGCCTCCACCATCCGCCTTCCGCTCTCGTCCGTCCCAACAGCGCCCGTATAGGAAGCCTCGCCTCCCAGCCGCCGGATGTATACAGCCACATTCACCGGGTTCCCGCCCGGAAAGCTCTTTCCCAAATCATCGTAGCAGTCCATGCAATTATCGCCCACAGCCGCCACACGGATCCTTCCCTCCATCGCAAATTCCTCCTACTAATAATCCAGCCTGCGGTAATACCGACGGATCTCCATGGGATGGCAGTTCAGCTGCTCCACATGGGCGTCAATCCGCTGGGTAATCGCATGCATCACCAGATGGGAAATATTTCCCCGAAACTTTGGGCTGATTCCCTTTAATTCATAATCCTTTGTATCAATCACATGATACCTTCCGCAGACCTTTGGCAGGAAATCCGCCACACGCAGGCTTAAGGCCCGCTGGGAATCCTCTCCCACAAACACCGTCACAGCCGTATCCCGGTCAATCACCTCCAGGGTGCCATGGAAAAATTCCGCGCTGTGAATCGATTTTGTCCGGATCCAATGCTGCTCCTCCCAATAGCACATGGCATAAGAGTACACCGCCCCATACTGGTTCCCGGCTCCCACAAAATAATGGATCTCATCATCCTTATGGCATTTCGCAAACTCCTCCCCAAAGGCATCCGCGGCCTTCTCCACATCCACCAGGGCCTGTGCCAGAGAAGCATCCATTTCCTGATAAAACACGTCATATTCCGCAAATTCCCCTGCTTGGAACATGAACCGGTCCGCCACCATAAAAAACTTCAACTGCTCATTCCCCGGATAGGCAATCTCAAAATCCACCATCTGGGCCAGGGCTGCCTTCTCCTCATCAATAAAGCCCAGAACACGTGCCCCGGCTTCCCTGGCCTTCTTCACGGCATCCACCATCTCCGCCGTGTTCCCTGTCACCGAAGAAATAACCACCACGGTCCCATCCTTCACCTTCCGGTTCCCGGTAGTCAAATACTCCGCTGCATTCACCACAAAGAAATCCAGCTCTGACCGCTCCGCCATATGGACCTCTGCCTGCAGACAGGAGGCATATGTCCCCCCAATCCCCATCCAGCAGATATTCCGATACCCCTCGCCGCAGATCCCGTCCACAATCTCATTGATCCGCCCCCGCAGGGCCAATGCCCCATTCACACTGTCCAGCTGCTTCTTCTCATCAAATTTCAACATAATCCCATCCATCCTTTCCTGCAAATAAATGCAATCAACCATTCCTTCTGAAATTTCTTCTGAACCTTGTCTTTGCAAAAACATTTTCACAACCACTTTCAACCATTAATATACCAGTTATCCCGCCCAACCACAATACATTTTCACACTATTTTTCACTTTCCAAATAATTGGTTACAACCACATACGCAAAATACTATACCAGTTCCCCTTGACACCCGCTCCCATCTCCGATATAATATACCAAAAGCCCCTCCCAGGCATTCCAAAGCTGATATTGGCGAATTGCGCAACATGTCTTCCGTTTTGTGACTGTGGAGAATCTTAGGGCCTCTTAAATGTTCTCCCATCAACCAGCAATTCGGCGGCATGGATGCCGACGAAAGCCCGATCTGCGCCACGGATGGCGCATAGAGGGCGGTTGTGTCCGCCCCCATCCATCCCCACCAGAACATTTTAGAAGCCTTAGATTCGGAACCGGAGCAGAAAGGAAGACATGTTGCGCAATTCGCCTCCCCAGCAGCCCCCCAGAATGGAAACGAAAGGAGCCCCCCTCATGAAAAAAACCCTCTTAACCCTGGACATCATCCTCTCCAAGGAAATCAAATACATGCTTACCGAGCAAAACTACCGCCCCGGCGACAAGCTCCCCTCCGAGCGGGAGCTGGCCGCTGCCTTCAACGTCCAGCGTCTCACCATCCGAGGCGCCCTGAACCTGCTTCTTGCGGACAATACCATTATCGCAAAGCCCCGCAGCGGCTACTACATGGCCCCGGGCCGGATCCTGATCAACACCCGGGACTTTTCCATGGACTACCGCTCCGCCCAAACCGGCCAGCCCCTGGCCTCCACCCTGCTGACCTTCCGGAAGCGCCGGGTGGGCCTGCGCCTTTCCGGCAAAATGCTCCTGCCGGAGGATGCGGTTGTCTACCAGATTGACAAGCTCCTTTCCGAAGCTTCGGAGCCCGTGTGCTTAAGCCATATCTACCTGCCGGAATCCGTATATCCCGGCCTGACCCGGGAGCAGGCTGCCTCTGATTCCATCCTGAGCCTGCTGGCAGCCGGGGAGCAGATCCAAATCGAAAAATCCAACCAAAGGGTAACGCTGGTCTATGCCAATGAGGAGGAAGGGCGCCTTTTGTCCCTCACCCCCGGGGCTCCTGTCATGAAATACAAGGGGCTGATGTACGACAGCCTTGGACGCCTGGCCGTCTTTTTTGAACAGATCATGCCCAACAACCGTTTTGCCTTTCTCTCCCCCGGAAAAAGACCCCTTCATTAAACACTGCCTTACAATTTTGGAGAATCCCACATGAATCAAAAGCATATGGTTACACAAATTAAGAATTCCATACAGAACCGAATTGAAACCCACGAATATCTCCCCGGCGAAATCATTCCCAGCGAGCGGGAGCTGGCGGCATGGTACAATGTCAGCCGCCCTACGGTCCGGGCAGCCATCGACGAGCTGGTAAATCAGCGGTATCTTGTACGTGTTCAGGGAAAGGGTACCTTTGTGAAAAAGCCTGACCACAATAAGATTGCCCTGGGCGTCCTGAATGAAGCCAAAAACGTCAGCTTTACCACCCTGGTCCGCAGCTTCGGCATTGAGATCTCCAATAAGCTTCTGGGTACCGGCCTGATCACAGGGCGGAAATATTTTGCCAGCAGGCTTTCCCTTGCTCCGACAGACACCATCTATGGTCTCCACAGGCTCCGCCTGGGAAACCGGGAGCCTCTGGCCCTGGAATACACCTATGTTCCGCTGAAATATTTTCCTGACATCGATCAGTATAATTTTGAACAGATTTCTCTCTATGATTATATGGATTCCAAGGGACATCTCCCGGTAGATTTCCAGGAGACCATGCGAATGGTGGAAGCGGACGGCAGGCTTAAGCATCACCTGCAGCTTCCGGAAGATGAGACAATTGTAAATTACATTGAAATCACAGGCTATGACAGGGAGGGAACCCTGGTAGAATACACCGAAAGCTTTTCACGGCCGGAAAAGCTGGAGGTGCGTTTCGTATCCCAGGGTCCTGAATCCTTCCTGTCTTAGCTTTGTGAAGCTCTTAGGCTCCAGCTCTACCTGGAGCCCTCCTTGCGTGCAAAGAAGCCGTCTATCCGTTTCTTGATCTCAATGGGCTTCATGCTTTTCAGCAAATATCCCTCCGGCTTCAGGGGAACCACACGTTTCACGCTGGCCTTATCAATGGTGGCAGTCAGGAAGATCACCGAAATATCCGCAAAATCCTCCTCTGAACGTATCATCTGCAGCAGCAGCGCGCCGTCGCATACCGGCATGTTGTAATCCAACAGGATAAGATCCGGCCGCTCCAGGGTCATGGCGCGGATCGCTGCGATCCCGGACTTGGCCACGGAAACCTTATATTCCTTCTGGAGCAGCCCCTTCATCACCTGCCGAACCATTTCGGAATCATCCACCACCAGCACCTTTTTCCTGTCCTGGCTGCCTGCTGCCATTGCATTTGGACTTTGAGCCGCCTTCCCGGTCGCTCCCGGTGCCTTTCCGGCCGCCTTCCCGGCCGCTTTCCCATCCCTGGCCTCTGCCTTGGCTTCCTTCCCGGTTGCTCCAGCCGCCTTCCCGGCCGCCTTCCCATTCCTGGCCTCTGCCTTGGCTTCCTTTCCGGTTGCTCCAGCCGCTTTTCCGGCTGCTTTCCCATCCTTGGCTTCCTTTCCGGTTGCTCCAGCCGCTTTTCCGGCTGCTTTCCCATCCTTGGCTTCCTCCGCCTCCTTGGCCGGCTCCTCCTTCTTGGTATCCGCGCCGCGGAGAAAATGGGGCGTCATCGCACAATATCCAAAGTATCCCTCGCCGGTGTCCAACAGCAGGCTGAACTTGGGAAGCTGCCTCTGGAGGGCCCGCTGGAACTGCTCATAGCTTAGCTGGTTCTCCCCCTTCAGATCATACTTCTCCTCACTGGAAAAATGCTCCTTCATATCCTCCAGCTGCTTTTCCACGGACTGGATAGCCTCTACCATGGTAACCCCTGACCGGTTCATGGGATCCTCCTCCAGCTTCTCCAGGATCTTGACCAGCAGCTTTTTCTCAAAAATCAAAATGACTTCCTGCTTCTCTCCCTCCTGTGTGCCATAGATCACCCGGTAATAAATACCCTCGCCAAATTCCTCCCCGCCGTAGCAATTGCTGATAACCTTTGGCTCCTGCCCGAACATTTCATTGAGGAGCCCGGAAAGCGTCTCCTTCACCTCCTCCACACTCTCAGCTGGCAGAAGGTTCACCCATTTGCTGATTCCTCTTCCCACAATGGCCTGATCCTCAATCTGGATATGGTCGATCAGCCATGAGGTACAAATTCCCCGCAGATGGGTAATGGCTTCCATGGAATATTTCTCCTCCTCCAGCTCCTCCTCAAGAGCCGGGAGCCTTGTACAGCGAAAATCCTCATGAAGGCGTTTGTGAATGGCCCGCTCCTGATAGGAGACAGATGCCATATAGGCCTCTTCCTCTGAAAAATGCTTCAAGGCATAGCTTTTAAAATACTTTACTGCCTCCTGGTACACCCATGAGGTCTTATCCTCCTCCTCACCGCTGAACGCGCGGAGCCTGTTAATGATCCGAAACAGCTTCCGGTGTTCTTTATCAATCTTTTCAACCCCAAGGTCATGTCTGTCCTTCCATTCCAGTTGAACTGCCATATTAGCTCCTCCTAAAATGATTATTGCTGAACTCTTACTTATATTTTTACTCATTACAGGAAAAAAGTCAAGAATACATCCGGATTTTTTGTGAAATCGTAGCGGAAATAAAAAAGGAAGAGTGCTATTCTCTGACAGCTTCTCTTCCCTTTTATATGGCATTCTAGGTGATAACTCTCCTTCTCCTAAAAAAGACTATTTCACGCCCCGCTTTACCATCTCGGTCACTGCAAAGGACGCCACGTCCTCCGCAAACTTGCCGGCTCCGAATCCGGCGTCATATCCCAGCTCCTTGGCCAGCTCATGGGTAATACGGGCCCCCCCGCAGCACACCACAAACCGGTCGCGGAGATTCTCCGCCTCCAGAAGCTCAATCAGCTCCGTCAGGTTCTGGATATGGATATCCTTCTGGGTCACCGTCTGGGATACCAGCAAAACATCTGCATTCATCTCCAGTGCCTTCTCTACAAAGGCCTCATTATCCACCTGGCTCCCCATATTCAGCGCCTCGATCATCTCATAGCGCTCCAAGCCGTAGTGACCCGCAAACCCCTTGCGGTTCATTACTGCGTCAATGCCTACCGTATGGGCGTCCGTTCCCGTGGAGGCCCCCACCACCACGATCTTGCGGCCAATATTTTCCTTGATATAGGCATCTACCTCTTCCATGCTCATGGTGTCGGATTCCACGGTCTGCACCTGGATAGAGGTATAATCCACCGTGTGGCTGCAGCTTCCGTACACCACATACATCGTATATTCCTTGTCCAGCGGATTGTGGAATGCAATATTCACATCCTCCAGGCCCATAGCCCTGGCAATCTGCCTTGCAGCCTCCTCGCCCCGCTCGTCGTCCTTGACCGGAAGCGTGAAGCTCAGCTGCACCTTGCCGTCATTCATTGTATCGCCATAGGGACGCAGCTTCTTAAGATCCAGGGTTTTATCAAAATCCTTTTTATGTAAATCATACAGTCCAGAACTCATTTACACTGCCTCCTTTCTGCGGTTCTCCGGCGCCATCAGTGCAATAAAGGGATTGAAATATACATCCTCCTTGGCCACCACGCCGGCAAGGCCCTTGCCGCCGTCCTTTGGCCTCTTGATGTCCGCAAATGTACCTGCCTCCAGGGTTGCGAACATGCCCTTCTGCTCAATCTCCTTAAGCAAAGCGGCTGCCTTCTCCAGAACCTCATTGGCCCGGGTCTGCATAATCCCGCCATCCTTATATACCAGCTCGTCTCCCAGATCCTTCATGGTACGGGCGATATACTGGGCATTCTCAATGGCCAGGGCGCGGTCAGACATAAAGGGCGTATGAATCGCCTCTGTCATCATACCCAGCAGATGGATTCTCTGCTCAGTAAGTACAGTCACCATGTTAAACAATGCATCCTGCACATGGCCCCGGAAAATATTTCCCGTCATGAACTTGGTGGGCGGCATATATTTCAGCGGCGCATTGGGAAAGATCTCCCTTGCCATCTGTGCCTGGGCCAGCTCATAGAGGAAGCCGTTCTCCACATCCGGAGAAATCTCGAATGCATGGCCAAGCCCCTGCTGCTCCTCGGGAAGGCCTGCCTTCAAGGCAAACTGCTCATTCAGGAACTGGGAAGCTAATACCGTATGGGCCTCCTCCACCGCATCGGCAGTGGTCAGATAATTGTCCTCTCCGGTATTGATGATAACCCCGGCAAACCCGTTGATCACTCTGGAGAAATACTGGTCAATCAGGGTACGCTGCATATTGATGTCACGGAACAGGATCCCGTACAGCGCGTCGTTGAGCATCACGTCCAGACGCTCCAGGGCGCCCATGGCTGCGATCTCCGGCATACACAGTCCGGAACAGTAGTTGCACAGACGGATGTAGCGCTTCTCCTCCCGTCCCACCTCATCCAATGCCTCGCGCATCAGACGGAAATTCTCCTGGGTGGCATAGGTCCCGCCAAATCCTTCGGTGGTTGCGCCGTAGGGCACATAGTCCAGAAGACTCTGCCCGGTGGTACGGATCACTGCGATTACGTCTGCTCCCTGCTTTGCCCCGGCCTTTGCCTGGATAATATCCTCATAAATATTTCCGGTTGCCACAATGATGTAAAGCAATGGGCCGCTCTTATCCCCATATTCCTTCAGGTATTGATTTCTCTGATCCACATTTTTCTGAATCTGCTCTGTGGTCTTCTCTGCCACCTGGTTCATGGCCTTCTGAATCTCGGCTGTCTCATGAACCGGCAGGGAGGTCAGGTCAAGCTCGCCTCTGCTGACTCTCTCTGCAATTTCCTGAGGGCTGAGCTTAAGCTCCAGCATTGCATTTCCGATATAGAAGGATGCGCCTGCCCCCAGCACGCCCTTATCCATCAGGTGGTCCACCAAAATATTGGGCAGCGGAACCTCCACATCATTGACACCGTCGATTCCAAGCAGGCGGCACACCGCACGCTCCACCGTAACGGTGGTGTGCAGGTCAATAAATCCCTGCACATCCGCCGCTACCTTGGCCGCGCTGGCCCTTGCCTGGTCCACCAGTGTCTGGTTCAAATTCAACTTACTTGTCATATTACACCTCATTCATTTTTACTGGTGATTGAAATTGTTCCCCGCGGTCCGGCCCGTCACCGCCTACTCCTCGTGATGGCCGCGCTCCAGACGCTTCAATCCCTTGGGTTCTAAGCTTAAAGCCTCGCCCTGCTCCAGGGATGCGATACCTACGATATCCTTGGCCATATGGGCCTCACAATCCTTGCAATGGCAATGATTATCATAGTGCTCCGGCTCTGTGTAGGTGGTAATCACGCCCTCGAAGTTCCGAAGGATTACCTTACCGGGTGTCTGGGAGATCACATAATTGGGCATTACAGGGGTCTTGCCGCCGCCGCCGGGAGCATCCACTACAAAGGTGGGCACTGCAAAGCCGGAGGTATGGCCCCGAAGAGCTTCAATGATCTCAATGCCCTTGGAAACCGGTGTCCGGAAATGCTCCAGTCCAAAGGACAGGTCACACTGATAAATGTAGTAGGGGCGTACACGCATCTGCACCAGGCCATGCATCAGGCGGCGCATGATGTGGATACAGTCATTAACCCCTGCCAAAAGCACTGACTGGTTGCCCAGAGGAATTCCGGCATCTGCCAGCCTTGCACAGGCTGCTGCACTCTCCTCGGTAATCTCATTGGGATGGTTGAAGTGGGTATTCAGCCAGATGGGATGATACTTCTTCAGCATATCGCACAGCTCCTGGGTAATACGCTGGGGCATAACCACCGGCGTCCGGGAACCGATCCGGACAATCTCCACATGCTCGATCTTGCGAAGCTCGGAAATAATGTATTCCAGACGCTCGTCGCTGACCAGCAGGGCATCGCCGCCGGAAAGCAGCACATCGCGTACCTCCGGATGGTTTCTCACATAATCAATACAGGCATCGATCTGATCCTTGGGCACGCTGCAGTCGTCATGGCCTGCAAAACGCCTTCTGGTACAATGGCGGCAGTACATGGAGCACATGTCGGTAATCAGGAACAGCACGCGGTCCGGATAGCGGTGGGTCAGTCCCTTTACCGGAGAATCCGTATCCTCATGCAGGGGATCCAGAAGATCTGCCGAGGACTGGTACAGCTCTGCCGCTGTGGGAATTGCCTGCTTGCGGACCGGGTCGTCCGGATCGTTCAGATCAATCAGAGACAGGTAGTAAGGAGTGATCGCCATACGCAGGGTCTTTAAGCAGGCCTCAACACCCTGCTCCTCCTCCGGGGTCAGCGTCATGTATTTTTTCAGGTCATCCACTGTCTCGATACGGTTCTTTACCTGCCATTTCCAGTCATTCCACTGCTCAGCCGGCACATCCAGAAACAGCCCGTTACTTCTGCTTTTATTAAATTTCATGGTAAACCTCCCTTAGTTATACAATCATATAGTTCCATTCTGATCTACAGTTACACATATTTCTTGTCAAAAATATCTCTGATATCTGCATTCTCCCGCAGCTCCTGCAGAGTGATCTCCGCATGGCCCTTGGTATAGCCATTGCCGATAATCATATCGATATCCTTGCCTACACCCTCTGCTCCCAGGGCTGCCTTGGTAAAGCTGGTAGCCATGGAGAAGAAATATACCACTCCGCCGTCATGCACCGGCAGAATCGCAGACATTTCGCAATTGTTCACATTGACGCAGCAGATGGATACATCGTATTCCTTGCCGTCATTGGCTGCCAATGCCTTCTCCAGTACATCTACCGGAAGGGCTGCGCTTGCCTGGAACGCCTTATGGCATACGCCGATCCGAAGCAGCTCATCAATTCCCTCCTGGCTGTAATCCATTGCAACCACGCGTCCGGTAGGTCCTACCCGCTTCATTGCCTCGTAGCAGCAAAGTGTGCCGGACTTGCCTGCACCTCCCAGGATCAGTACGCTCTGGCCCGGCTTCACCAGCTTGGCTGTCTGGGCCGGCGCACCTGCCACATCCAGGGCTGCCAGTGCCAGCGGCTCGCTGATATCATCCGGAAGCTTCGCATACAGGGCTGTCTCAAACAGAACTGCCTGCCCCTTAATATCCACCCGGTCAATGTCAGGATGAACCTCCAGAATCTCATCAATCCGAAGGGGAGTCATGGAAAGGGATACCAAGGATGCAATCTTGTCGCCCACCTGGATATCCAGATCCAGGTCTTCTCCAATATAAGCTACCTTGCCGATAAACATTCCGCCGGATCCAGTTACCGGATTCTGCATCTTGCCCCGCTCTCCCACAATATCCAGGATCATCTGCTTGATCCGCTCCACATCATGGTCACAGGCCTCCTCAATCTGTGTAAAGGATGCCGAGTCAATATTTAAGGAAATCACATCGCAGATGATCTCATTGGAATACTTCTCCGTCATATCATTATCAATCTTCTGTGCTGCCTGTGTCAGTACGCCCTGGGGCTCGATTACTCTGTGAATTCCGTATTTATTACCTTTCTTGGCCATTGCCTTCTCCTCCAATTCCATTGTTCAATTTCTGTATTGCTTCTCTACATTTCAAAATCATTCAATCCCGAAGCTTCCCTTCTGTCAAAGTCCGGTTATCTTCCGGGCTTTACCCTCTGCTTAAGCCTGGTTATCTTCCGGGCTTTATCCTCTGCTTAAGCCCAGGATCCTTCTGGCCTCATCCGGGGTAGCGATCTCCCGGCCCAGCTCCTTCGCCAGACGCACCACCTTGGCCACCAGCTCTCCGTTGGAAGCCGCCGGTACGCCCTTCTCCAGGTAGACATTATCCTCAAAGCCAACCCGCACATGGCCGCCCATAATGATCCCCATCACTGCCATGGGGAACTGGTTCCTCCCCACGCCGGCCACTGTCCAGGTAGAACCCTCCGGAATGCTTCCAACCATGAATTCCAGATCCCTGGGTTCTCCGCTGATGCCGCCATTGACGCCCATCACAAAGTCAAAATGCATGGGGTACTTGATGTAGCCCTTTCTTCCCAGCCGCTTGGCCATATCGATCATGCCCTTGTCAAACACTTCGATCTCCGGCTTGATGTTCCGCTCGTTCATCCGCTCTACAAAGTCGATGATCATATTCTCTGTGTTGACAAAGATCTCATCGCCGCCGAAATTGCAGGTGCCGCAGTCCAAGGTAGCCATCTCCGGGTTCAGCAGCAGGGGCTGCAGCCGTTCATCGTTTGTCATGCCCACGGCTCCGCCGGTGGAGACCTGAACGATTGCGTCCGGACAAACCTCCTTGATGGCCCGGATACAGACATCAAAGCGCTCCTTGCTCTGGGTCGGCGTCCCGTCGTCCTCCCTCACATGCAGATGGATCAGGGCGGCTCCCGCATCGTAGGCTGCCTTGGCTTCTCTCGCAATCTCCTCCACCGTGTAAGGCACGGCCGGGTTCTGCTCCTTTGTCACCTCCGCACCGCAGATGCAGGCTGTAATGATCAGTTTTTCCATTGCCTATCCCTGTCCTTTCTAATTCCTCTGCTTATCCTTGGGCACCACACAGGTTCCGCTGGCCCGGCATACTACAATGGGCTCCGGAAGCACATCACAGGCGGAATCATTGAGATCCGGCCTCGGCACAATCACCTTGCGCGCCTCAAACTTCATCTTGCGGGACGTATTGCCCACACTGACGATCTCCCCAACAGCCTCGATGTAATCTCCCGCAAACACCGGTGCCATAAATTCCACTTCATCATATGCCTTGAACAGCCCTTCATCGCCGTCCTGCAGGATCAGAAGTTCTGTTGCCACATCGCCAAACAGCTGCAGCATCCTTGCTCCGTCTACCAGGTTTCCCCCATAGTGTGCGTCATGTGCGCTCATGCGTAAACGAATGATTGATTTTTTTGTCTCCATTCCTTTCAAAATCCTCCTTCTCGGAAAACTTGTTCAGAGTTTTTCCATCGTTTATATAACCCCGTTTCCGGGCAGTTACCATTTGCTCTCTCAATAACCGGCTTCTCTCCAAGTTACTGATGATCCTCTAAGTTACTGTACCTTCTCTCAATTACTCTTGATTCCCCAAGTTACTAATCGGTTACCCCACAGGGTAAAAAAATGCGCCATCCTACCGCCTGGCAAAAGCGAAACGGTACAATAGCACTCCATGTTCCATGTAGAACAAACGACCCCGCACAGATTAGTAATGTAATAAAAACAAAAGCTATCGACATCCACACCGATCCGGTGAACATCAATAGCGCTCCATGCGAACATGACAGGAGAAAGCTCTGAGCCTTCATCCCAAGAATACAATTCATCAAAAATGTATTCCTTCGGCGGACACACATTCACCAGTAACCTCAGGCTTGATGGCCTTTTACATTTACTGCTTACCTTATCATCCGCACCTCTATTGTCCTTATAAAATTTTTGATTTAATTTTCTGTGAATTACTTTCTACACATATCTTACCCTGTTGAGACAGGATTGTCAAGAAAATCTGACGAAAAAAAACACCAAAAAATCCGAAGAATTTTCTACATATATACCAAATTTTAGATTTTTATTACTATATTTAGTTATCTTGTCATAAACTGTCTCTCATATACCAAAAGCTTCTGATTCTGAAATCACAGATGCTTCCGCAAAAGCTGCGGAAGCATCTGTCTATAACTATTCTCTCATTCCTCATTTCCCCACGAAACCAGCTATCTGTCCGCCGTTATCTTCTTAATTACGAACAGGGTTCCGATTGTAAGAACAACTCCTATGCCCAGGGAAATCACAACGTTCTGTGCAAATCCCGCAACGATAAAGCTGATAAAGGAAATAACTGCAACCGTCACGGCATAGGGAATCTGTGTGGAAACATGGTTAATATGGTTGCACTGTGCTCCGGCCGAGGACATAATCGTCGTATCGGAGATCGGTGAGCAGTGGTCGCCGCAGACTGCGCCGGCCAGGCAGGCAGACATACCGATGGCGCCCAGCGGGCTTCCAATCGGGAATACATTGAGAACGATCGGGATCAGGATTCCGAAGGTTCCCCAGGAGGTACCCGTTGAGAATGCAATCAGGCAGGCAACAACGAAGATAATCGCCGGCAGGAAGTTATGCAAGGATCCTGCATTGACCAGAGCGCCTTCTACAAAGCTGGAGGAATCCAACAGATTGGTCACATTCTTCAGAGAGGTTGCCAGGGTAAGGATCAGAATCGCAGGTACCATTGCAATAAAGCCCTTGGGAATACATTCCATGGCTTCCTTGAAGGTTACAAGCCTTCTTGCCACAAAGTAAATAATCACAATCACCAGAGCAATGATGCCGCCCCAGGGCAGGCCCATCGTGGCGTCTGTGTTGGCGAAAGCGTCCACCAGGCCGATGGTGCCGTCGTAATCGGCGCCCATGCCTCTTCCTACATAGACCAGCGCAACGATGCAAAGTACAATCAGGACTACAATGGGAATAACAAGGTCAAACACCCTGCTCCTGCCCCTCGAGGCCGCACTCTCCTCTTCCTCGGCGCCTACGCGCTCCCCGGAGGTAAACAGGTCGCCCTTATCCGCATTCTTCTCATGCAGCTTCATGGGACCGTAATCAAACTTCATAAGGACAAGTCCAATAATAAACACAAAGGTCAGCAGCGAATAGAAGTTGTAGGGAATTGCCTGAATGAACAGGGTAATTCCATTGGTTCCCTCCGGTGTAAAGGAAGAAACTGCCGCTGCCCAGGAGGAAACAGGTGCGATCATACAGACCGGAGCCGCCGTCGCATCAATTAAGTACGCAAGCTTTGCCCGGGATATCTTGGTCTTATCCGTCACCGGCCGCATAACCGCGCCTACTGTCAGGCAGTTGAAGTAATCGTCAACGAAAATAAGTACGCCCAGTGCAAAGGTAGCAAGAGAGGCCCCAACCTTCGTCTTGACATGCTTGGATGCCCATTCGCCAAAGGCTCTCGACCCGCCTGCCTTGTTGAGCAGGGCCACTATAACACCCAGAAATACCAGAAATGCAAAAATACCGGCGCTTCCGGATACCGCAGGCACAATACCTTCCCCAACGACTGCGTCTACGGTGTGGATCGGATTGAAGCCGCTGGATAAAAGACCGCCCACCAGGACACCGATAAAGAGGGAAGAATATGCTTCCTTCGTAATCAGCGCCAGCCCGATTGCCACAACCGGCGGGAACAGCGACCATAAGGTCCCCACAGGGCTCGTAATGGAACCCGTGAATGCGCAGATAACAGCAAATATAATGATAAACGCTATTATCGCAATACTGGAGATAACTTTTTTACTCATAAAAACCCCTTTCTCCCTAGCTGTCTAGGTATTTTATAAAATTTTTATGAAAAACTCTGAACAATTTTATTATAATCCATAAATTGCATAAAGTAAATGGTAAAATAAAATTTTTTTTGTCCAACATATACAAACTTGCCTGTTTTGCTCATTTTCTGTTTTACATATTGGCAAATTCATGTTATATTCAACTCGTTCAGAGTTTTCCATCCAAAAAAAATATTGGAGGTTTTTATTTTTATGGATTGGAATGCAGGTATATGGTCAATTATACCACCTATTGTGGCCATTATTTTGGCGCTGATCACAAAGGAGGTAGTCTTCTCCTTAGTTCTCGGTATCTTATCCGGTACCGTGATCTATTCCGTGATGACCGGTTTGGGCTTCATGGGATTCTTTGATACCCTTGTAACCTTAATGTGTGATAAGCTGGGGCAGAACTCCAGCATGATCATTTTCCTTTCCCTGCTGGGTATTCTTGTGGCCCTTGTAACAAGAGCCGGCGGCTCCCGGGCTTACGGGGAGTGGGCATCCAGGAAGCTTAACGGACAGCGGTCCGCCACCCTGGCCACATCGGCCCTTGGCGTGCTCTTCTTCATTGACGACTATTTTAACTGCCTGACCGTCGGTACGGTTATGAAGCCGGTAACCGACAAGTTCAAGATTTCCAGAGAACGTCTGGCCTACAGTATTGATGCCACCGCGGCGCCGGTATGTATTATTGCCCCCATTTCTTCCTGGGCGGCCTCTGTCATTTCCTACTATCCGGAAAACGCCGGAAGCGGTATGATGGCATTCTTAAGCTCTGTCCCCATGAACCTGTACGCAGTGCTGACCCTGTTTATGGTGTTCTGGATGGCCATTAAGAAGAATTCTGCCTACGGCCCCATGGCCAGAGCGGAGCTGAGGGCTGCTACCACCGGCGAGCTGGGCGCCATTGACAGCAGCGAAGCTGAGGATGAGTTCAACAAGGTGACCAAGTCCTCCTCCAATGGGCGCGTGTCTGATCTGGTCATCCCGATCCTTGTGCTGATTGTGCTGGCGGTTCTGTCCATGCTCTTTGTGGGCGGCTTCTGGGATGGCTCCGGAAAGTCCCTCTTTGATGCCTTCGGCGATACGGACACCGGCTATGCATTGGCTCTTGGCGCGTTTATGACATTGATCATTACCTTTATTTACTACCTGCTGCGCCGGGTGCTGACCTTTAAGGAATATTTCGACTGTATCAATCAGGGCGTGAAATCCATGGTTCCTGCCTGCATCATCCTGACTCTGGCATGGTCCATGGGCGGGATCTGCCGTGATTACCTGAATACCGGCGATTTCGTTGCAGGCGTGGTATCTTCATCCAACATGCCTGTATGGACACTGGCTCCCCTCATTTTCCTGATCGCCTGCCTGCTGTCCTTTGCAACCGGAACCGCATGGGGAACCTTCGGGATCCTGATCCCCATCATCCTGGGCATTACCTCCCAGGTTGCACCTGAGCTCACCATCACCTGTCTGTCCGCTACACTGGCCGGCTCTGTATTCGGCGACCACTGCTCGCCCATTTCGGATACAACGATCCTGGCCTCTACCGGGGCATCGGTGAACCATCTGGCCCACGTAAGCACTCAGGCTCCCTACGCCATTACCGTGGCTGTATGCTGCTTTATCGGCTACATTGTGGCCGGCTGTACGGCCGGGCTTGGCCTTGCGGTAAGTACTGTGATCACCCTGTCGGTATCCCTGGTGATTTTGATTGTACTGCTTCTGATTCTGCCCAAGGTATGGGGTGTGGACAAGATCAGAGACAAGGCTGCGGCATAGGCTTCTTGGCATATATTTGCCGGAAATCCGGCCTTAATCTAAAATAAGGAAAAGCGGAAATTTCTATCAACATGCGCAGCATGTATGGAATTTCCGCTTTTCGTTCTCTATAAATAATTTCCCATAAATAAAATTTCTAAATTTATATATGCAAATGAGCATCCCCGCCCTCAGCCGCAGATGGACAGCAGCGTATCAATCACCTGCTGCTGCTCCTCCCCGGTCAGCCCCGGATAAATGGGCAGG
>CAJUQB010000002.1 GCA_910588285.1 uncultured Lachnospiraceae bacterium | reverse complement strand
AATAATTTTCAGCACTTTTCACAATGATTTAGAGGGGGGGAGTGAACAGTAACGGTTCAAAGGTTCCATTTCCAAAGTTTGCTGCCATCTCTTCCAAAAAACCGCCGCAAATCCATTGTACTGCCTGCCATTCTCTGCTATAATTCTTCTACGAGGAGAAATGATAATGAAAAATATTCTATTAATAAAATCCATCTCACGCTATGCCTCATTGGACCGCTACATTGACGAATGGGCGGATGCCATACGGAAGCTGGGATGCAATACCTGCGTCCTGGACGCCTGGTCTCTGGCACAGCCGCGGCTTTATGCCCATATCATCTCGGCGTATCACTTTGACGTAATTATTGACATCAATGTGCTTCTCGCTGACTGGAATATTTTCCAGAACCTTCCGCCAGACACTATATATGCCACGTATCTTTGCGACCCGGCATATGCTTTTCGCGATACCTTACAGCAGGCCACGGGCCAGACCATTGTTTTCGCCTGCGACAATCATTTCCGGAAGCATATAGACCGCTATTTTACGAAGGTCCTCCACAGCGAATTTATCCCATTATCCGGAAGCGCCTGCCCTGTCTGTGTCCCCTATGAAGAACGGGCCATAGATATTCTTTTTACCGGAACATACGAGAGCCCCCAGGGCCCTAAGGAAGAATTGCTGGCCCGTTTTGCAAACAGAGGCCCTTTATTTATATTTTTAAAGGATATGCTGGAGGATATTGTGGCCAATCCCCAATTTACCCTGCCGGAATGTCTTTCCAGAATTTTAGAAAAATATCAGGTGGATGTCAGTGACAGTGAATTCGATGAATTAACCTCCGAATTTTTATCGGTCGATTTCTATGCCCGCTTCTACTATCGGGAAAAGGTAATCCGTTCGCTTCTGGATGCCGGGCTTACGATCCATGTCTTTGGCCGAGGATGGGAGGACTTTCCTACTGAGCACAAGCAAAACCTCGTGATTCATAAGGGCGGCCCTTATGCAGCCCAAAGAGCGCTGGCCAATGCCAAAATCTCCCTGAATATTATGCCCTGGTTTAAGGATGCTTTTCAGGAGCGAATCGCCTCTGCCATGCTCTGCAAAGCAGTAGCCGTAACGGATGAGAGCAGATATATTACAGAAAACTTCAAAGATAACGAAGAGCTTGTGATTTTCTCATTAACAGACACAGATGCTCTGGCACAGCGCATCCGGTTTTTATTGGACAATCCCCAGACTGCATCAAAAATTGCAGATAATGGCTGCAAGAGGGTTCAGGATCATACCTGGTTCTGCCGGGTATCTGACATGCTGCAGCATATTGAGAATCATTTTCAGATTTGCCTGACCCAGGAGGGCCGGGAAGGCCTTGCATTGGAAATTACTTACCCTGATGCTGAGGCAGTTACCCTGGATGCCATCTATGAGTTAGAGAAAATGGCTGCCTTTGCAGACAATAACTTGCTTACGCTTCCTGCGCTTTTGCCGGAAGATATCCGGCTATTACGGAAGCGTTTTGAGGATTTCACCTCCAAATTTTCCAAATATTTGGAGGGCATGGAGATAAACCCATATGTCCAGGAATGCCTGTGCAATCCTCCTTCCGATATTCCGTCCTATTTTGCAGAGTTGTTCTCCCTCCAATGCCGGGCATTGATTGGGAAATTGACAGTGGCAGAGAAGAACTTAAAGCTGTAACCTCTCAAGGGAGCTGCAGGAGGGCTTGGGCCCTCCTGTCCTTTCTTCTCTCTATTCTCCAGGTGCAGCTCCCCTTCCTCCAATTCTTCCACTCTTATCCCTGTTTGGTCACTTCCTCCGCTGCCTTCTCCAGATCTTCAAATACTGGGATCACCTCTTCAAATTGTTTTGCCATTGCCCCATCCTCCTTGGCTGCAATAACCGCTCCCAGGGCTGCGATCTTTGTATTGAAGGCCTCCTTATCAATTCGCTTCTTTCCTTCATTTAACAGCTCCATCGTACCGTTGACTACCTGAATCTCCCAATTGAGGGCCTGCACAATATCATTGAGGAATGCATCTGTGTCCTCCTTGCGCTTACCTGACAATTCTTTAACAATTAATTTCATATTGTTGATCAAACGCACATTAAATCCCATTAATGTCTCCAATGCTTCCTTCTGCTCTTCCCGATTTTCAATCATTTCTGTATCCTCCATCATTTTATCCTATATGAAAAAGCTTTTTCTGCTTTTCCCCATTATACTTGTTTTTCCACGCTTTCACAACTGTTATATTGTTACAAAATATTTCCTTGCATCTCTGATTGGCTCATGCTATAAGTTACTCGTCTAATTATTCTATCAGGTCAATGACATGTCGTCATATTTCCTGCTGCTATTTTTATATTTTTGAAAGGAGCCTTGCTTATGGCAGAAAAAATCTCATTTCAGACACTTCACGAACTTTTAGAAGAAATTCAAAACTCTGAGGGTCTCCCCGAGAATCTATCCACAGAAGCCCAGCTTTGGGACGAAGCCTTGAAAAAGGAAGTTTATCACTTCGAATGTCATCTCAGCCATGATGGCACCATGGTACTTCGGATGTTTGAGTATGATGTCCATGTTGCACTGAATTATCCCACTTCTACCCCCTCCAGTGATTCCGGAGCCTCGCAGATATCCTTAACCTTTCCCCGCTCCGCTGTCCTTTATCTGCAGGATACGCAAAATACACCTGATTATCTGCAATGTCAGATTCATTTCCAGGATGGCGGAGCATATACCTACATACCAGGAGCTTGAGCACACGCATATAGAGCTCAAAAACACAAACCAGGAGCTCTCTCGATATAAGCAGGAGAGCGCCCAAAAGGATCTACTGATTCAATCCCTGCAGGAGCAGCTGGCCGCTCTTCAATCACAGCCTGCAGCGCAATAACATGGCCCGCTGAAAAAAGCTTGAGCATCAAGGAACCGCAGCCTGCCACGAATAGCAAGCTGCGGTTCTCTTTTTACTTTTTCTTATCCATAAATTGCGGCTCTATGACATTTAATTTCGCCATATTGGTACGATAGGTAGACGCCACCCGCTTCGTATTCTTGGCTGTCTTTACCTTCCTGCGGGCATTGGCAAACTGCGCCTCCGCCAGATTGCGGTTCTCCTGCTCCTGCTTCTGAATCTTCACTGTCTGACCGGTGATCTCGCCAATCAGCTGCTGCATCCTGGCAATCTCCAGGGTATAGCGATCCCGTTCTTCCTCCAACAGCTCCTTCACATGGCCATAGACCTTTTCAAAGCCACTGTCCAGAAGCTCAATCTGTTCAATCAGCTTTGCCTTCCTCTCAATGGTCTCTTCAAAGGCATCACCATCCAATTCGTCAGCCTTCAGAACCTTATTCTGCTTCTCATTCTCCTCCAGAATTGAAGACAGCACTCCGCGCTTCTGCTCCAGGCTCTGGATCAAAATATTGATATAATTTTTTTCCATCTTCTCTTCCTAAATTATCCTGTCCTAATTTGCCTGTGCAGCACGATTCTGCTGCATAACTTCCTTCCAGGTGTCGCGCATCGTACGCAAATGCCCTAAAACTTCCTTCAAAATCTCAGCGTCTTTCTTTAAATTGGCTTCAAGCAAGCGATCCAGCAGATACTTATATACATTGTCAAAATCCTTTGCAACCTCATATTTGTGATTCAGGGTTGCCTGGAATTCCGTAATGATATTCTCCACTTTACAGATATTATTGTGCGCCTTTTCAACATCCTGCTCTTCAACACCTGTAATAGCAATATTGCAGAACTTGATCGCTCCCTCGTAGAGCATCAATGTCAGCTCTGCCGGTGAAGCTGTCAATATTTTGTTCTGTGCATAGGCATTATATCCCTTGTTTGCTACCATTATTTCCTCCTATCAGCCGCCCAGCAGAGACGACAGTGAATTCTGCTGAGACTGTAAAGTTGCAAGAGCCTTTTCCATAGCCGCGAACTTCTTGTAGTAAGATTCCTCGATCTGCTCCAGCTTTTTTTCCCATTTTTTGATGGTTTCCGTATATTCATCGTACTCAATCTTCATCTGCTTATCATTGTAAACAGTGAATACGCTGCTGAGCTCTGTACTTCCCATCTTCTCATGAAGATCTTCATAAAGTCCCGTTGCCATCTGTGTGAAGAAGCTGGCAAATGTATCCGGATCCTGTTCGATTGCTTTGCGCAGCTTATCTGCATTGGCCGAAGAGGTGGTATCATCCGGGTCGCCATCAATATGAAGGGCATAGGACTCGTTCTCTGTTCTGTTGAAATATCCGGCTGTGCTGATACCGAAGGAGGACAGACTGTAGGTCTTACCGTCCACCTCAAAGGTTCTTGACATAGCCATGCTCATAGTAGACATAATGGAGCTTAAGGTATCGTCACGGCGCAGAATGGAATCCTTGATCTTAGACTCCCACTTCTCCACCTCCTTGTCGGACATCTCGCTCTTCTCATCATCCGTCAGCGGCTCATAGCCCTTGGCGCTGGCTGCATTGAAGGCCTTTTCCATGGAATTCATCACTTCATTGTATTCCTTCAGGAAATCCTTCACCATATTGTAGATGCCGTCCACATCGGTTGCAGTGGTAATGGTCATCTCCTCGCTGACACCCAGAGCAGTGATATTCAAACCATTAATCGCAAACTCGTTGGTTGCGCTTTCAAATACAGCTCCATTCAACTCAATCACAGCGTTGGTTGCATCTGTCTTATTTGCAAATGTCTTATCTGTAGGTGCAGAGCCGGTTCCGTGTACCTGCTCATAATTATCCTTTGTGGCCAGTCCCAAACCATTCAAAATATCCAGGCTGCTCTGATCTGTGGCTACAAATTCAAAATCGTTCTCAACGCCGCTGGCTGAATTCAGGAACAGTCTCTGCTGAGTTGCATCAAAGTTCGCAGTTGCAATCCCCTGCTCCTTCAATGCCTTTGTCAGATCGGAGATCTTCATATCAGCAGTTACGTTCACTGTCTTGGTCTCTCCGCCCACCTTTAACTGGAGGGAGCCGTCACGCACACCCAGTTCGCCCAGCATGGTGTCATTGGTGATCTTATCTCCGTTGGCCTTCTTCAGCTCCTGTCCGGTCAGGTAACCTGCAGATGCCAAGGCATTCACCTTCAGCTTCTGGGTTCCGTTTGTCACTGTTGAATCAGCAGAAATCTTTGCTTTCGTGCTGTCTGAAATCGTGGTTGTTTTCTTGCTGGTAAAATTACCAAGCATTTTGATATTGGACAATGTCTTGCTATAGAAGCCATAGATCTTGGAATTCATTTCCTTCCATGCATCCTGCTTCCATTCCAGCTTTGTCTGAGCCTTGACATATTTGTCCTTCTTAATACTGTATGCAGATACTAATTCCTTTACAATAGAATCTGTATCCAGACCTGAATTTAAACCTGTAATACGAATTGGCATATCCGAATCCTCCTATCCCTTCTCATCTACTAAAAGACCTGCCAGCTCCCATGCTTTGGCAATCATATCCAGAGTCTGCTCCGGCGGATACTCCTTGAGTATCTCCTTGGTGGTCCGATCAATAATCTTGATGGTCACGCGGTTGGTTCCCTCATGAATTCCAAATATTGCCTCTGAATTCCGTGACCGCTTATTGATCTCCTCCACTGCGCGCTTAATGGACTCATTATTATTATTCTGCTTCTCCTGAATCTCAATGGGCGCTCCCTCCGGGCTCTTCTCGGCCCGCTTTATCTCCGGCGCCGCCACAACAGCCTCCGGTGCTTCGCTGCTGCTGCGTGAAACGCTGTTTGCTGCCGGTGCACTTTTCTCCAGCCCACTTCCCTGATAAGCCGGCGCATTTGGATGTGCTACGCTCCTGACTACTGCCACAATGATCACCTCCATGTGATTTATCCATTTTACTTTGTCTGATAGTTATATCGGCTGTACTTTTGTAAAAATTAAGATCAGCCAAATGAAGATCAAAAAATTTTTTTCAGCTGTTCCAGATGTTCGGAGGCAAGGGCTGCCTTGTTTTCCTCCTGAATCTGCACATACACTTCCTTCCGATAAATGGGCACATCCCTGGGGGCAGATATCCCGATCTTGATCTGGTCGCCGCGGATATCCAGCACCGTGATCTCCACATTGTTGTTAACGATCAGGGCCTCGCCCTTTTTTCTTGTTAATGCCAGCATGCTATTCACCTGCTTTCCGAGCCTGAAGCTGCTCATATATTTTATATTTTACAGGCAAATCGTCTTCTATAATCATCTGAACGGCTTTTCTCTCATCCACGTTGATAATCAGCGGCGCTTTCAGATTCACACTCAGCTCCTCGATATTCTCCGGAACCGTTACTGTCACCAGAATAAAAATATTCTCCTCTGTCAGCTCTCCCAGCTCCTTCAGCAGCTCCTCCTCCACCTTTGGATTGTAATCCGGCTTCACCAGAAGCGGATCCATCACCGGCAGTGCAAACACCGGCTCATCCAGGCTCTGCATCCAGCTGATGCTGTGACGGTCGTTCTTATCCTCATCAAAAATCAGTGTAAATCTCTTGCAGTCCGGAAACCCGATAATCCCTTCCTCGAAGGTGATGATCTTATCCTCTTGTACATCTATTTCCCCAAATATTCTGGTATCAATTATCATAGTATCCTCCTATGGCTCCTTTAGATATAATTCAGCAGTGTCTGCTGGTTGGATTTGGATGATGCCATCAAGGATGCCTGATAGGCCGTATAGGCAGAGGTATAGTCAATGATGATATCTGACAGCTCCCGGTCCTCATTGGTGGATTTCAGCTTTTCAAAGGATGTCTTCTGATTCTCTACCCGGGTCTTCGTCAGCTCCAGCCGGTCTCCCTTGCTTCCCACATCCGTCTGGGCCGCTACGATATCGTCCAGATAGCCCTGGAAGTCTCCGACTGCCTTGGAATACAGCTTCTGCATGTTGTCGTCCATATAGCTTGCTTCCTTTTTGGCTGCCTCCAGCCAATGATCCAGCAGCTCCTGGGATTCCTTATCCGCATACTGCTCCTGGTTCTTCATGGCCTCCAGCTTTGCAATCTTATCATGGGCTGCAATGGCCGACTGTACCGCATCAGTCAGCTCATCCACATCACGCCCAATGGATGCGTCAAACACATCTGAGGCCTGGGTATTCACCACCAGCGTCTGGTCAAAGCATATCGTATAGGCAATCTCCTGTATCTCCTTTTTGTAGGTGATCGGATTCTTTTCATCGGTAATATTGACACAGTCAAAATAATGCTCCGGGCGGATCTCTCCATCGTTAAATCCTGTTTTATTATAATTCACGGTAAAGTTGGCCTTGTCACCCTTCAGCTGCTCGGAAACATCCTTTCCGAAAATAAGCTCGCCGCTTTCCGGAATAAAGAGCACCTCATCATCCGCAACCGCAAAATCGCTGTCCGCCCAGTCTGCATAGGACATGGTCTTTGTGGTAATCGTAGATGCGTTTCCCTGGGCATCCGTCACCTTCAATTCAAGCTCCTCGCCGGCAGGCGGTGTCTCCAGCTCTGCATAGGAGAGCCGTACCCGCATGTGAACAGCCTCCTTGGGCATATCCTCCAGGGCTACATCATTCTGCACCTCCCCCATATTGGTAGGCACGTCAACCAGATCTGCGTAATACCGCTTCTCATCAATATCCTCAAAGGAAAAGCTCTCCGTGATATTATAGCGTGTCTCCAGCTCATCTGTAGCAAAGGTCAGCTGGGAGCCGGTCTTATATCCGGTAAAAATCGTTCTTCCCGCATTATCCGCATTGCCCTCCTTGTAGATCTGGCTGCGGAGGGCCTGGAGATTCTGCAGAATGGCGCTGCGGTCCTCTGCCTTCAGGGTATCGGTGGAGCCCTTCACGCACTGCTTATATACCTCTGAAACAATTTCCTTCATGTTCTTGATGGCTGTCTCTGTCAGCTCCAGCCAGGATTCCGCATCCGGAATATTCTTGGTGTAATACTGGTTGATTTCGCTTAGGTTGGTTCGCAGCCGCAGCGCACGGATGGCAATGACCGGATCCTCCGAGGGACGGGAGATCTTCTTCTGGGTCGTCATCTGTGTATTCATTGCATCTACCGAAACCTTATTCCGGTTCATATTGGTCATGCTGTTTCGATTGATCATGCTGTTGGTTACACGCATCGTTCTACCTCCTGATTCTGGTTGTTCATCTATAGTTCTCGCCGTCCCTGGCTTTTTATACGCCGGTCTCTAAGATCAACCGGTCATACAATTCTGACATGGTCTGAATCATCCTTGATGCCAAATTATAGGAGTACTGATATTTCAAAAGGTTCAGCGCCTCCTCATCCTCATCCACCCCGGAGACTGACATCCGCCGGGTGTCAATGGTATTGGTGATATTGTTATAATTTTCATAGAAAATCTCTGCCTTCTGAGTATCCACCGAATTGTCGGAGATGAGGCATTTCAGGAAATCATCCGCCCCGCCGCCCCGGAACAGGGTGACCTCGCTCTTCAGCTTCAGCATGGACTCCACCAGGCTGTACCGATCCACATCATCCGGACTGGTGGGATAATCCTCTTTGGAAACCGTGGCCATCAGGTTCGGATCCTTGGTGATGGCAAACGCAACGCCAAAGCTTGCGGCTGTCAGGCGGTAATAGGTATCCTTTTTGGTGGACATGGAGCTGGGGTAATCCTTGTTGTAATCTCCAAAGGTTAATTCCTTCCCGTCCACCGGATCAAGGGCCACAAAGAAGGAGCCTGCATCATTCCCATTGGCGTCCACCCCCGACCACTGCAGCTTGTTGAATTCCTCGCAAAATGCCCGCAGGAAGGTATTCATCTGGGCCATGTAATAGGGAATTCCCATGGCATCCACCGATGTCCCGATCTCTGCCTGCTTCCCCACCAGATCCCTGCGTTCAAATATATCCAGCTGCTTATCCAGCGTAAAGGTGTAGGTATCTGTCTCCGCATCATAGGAAAAATCCGTATAGTGATATTCCTTGCTCTTGATGGTAATGATGCCCTCGTCATTCATGGTCATCATCTTGATATCCTTGATGCTGGCGCCTGTAAGCTTCAGCTGCGTTACGCCATTCTCGTTCACAGAATCGGCTACCGTGGCCTTGAAATTCTCCTTGTTGTTGCCGTCCCGCATCTCAAACAGCCCCTTTAAGGTCCCGTCGGAGATATAGGTTGTAGTAGCAAGCGGAAGCTGGGTATGGGTCCAGCGCACATCATACAGGCCGTCGTTATCGCTCTGATTCACCTTATATTCCCTGGCCACGCATTCCAGCTCATTGTATTCAAAGCTGTTTACCAGCATCTGGCCGTTGATCTTAACGGTAAAATCCGTCCCCCCCAGATACATATCCGGATAATTGGAATTCTTAACAGGCGTTTCCTTACATTCTACGGAAACAATGCCGGAGAGCTCATCAATCAGAAGCGCCCGCTGATCCCGCAGCTCATTGGCATATCCCCCCTGCAGCTCAATGATATTGATCTGCTTGTTCAGGGAAGCAATCTTCTTGGCAATGGAATTAATATTGGTAACCTGTGTCTTGATCTCCTGATTACAGGCATCCTGAATCTTGGAAAATCCGGTGCTGATTCCGGAGAAGAAATTCACCAGGTTCTGGCTCTTGCTGACAAACTGCTGCCGTTTATCCGTATCGCCTGCACTGGTCTTCAGGGTGTCCAATGCATCGAACATCTCGTTCAGGATCTGGCTAAAGCCCTTCATATTGTCGTCATCCAGCACATAATCCTCAATCTGCTGGGAATAGTACAGCCTTGTCTCATACAGGCACCGATCCGCATTGCTCTCCCAGTATTTCACATCGTAATACTCATCCCGCACCTGCTTAATCGCCACAACGTTGACACCGGTTCCCACCGTGCCGTAGCGCATGTTGGTACGGAGGGCGTCTGCCGCCTCCAGGATCGCCTGCTGCCTGCTGTAGCCCTTTGTATTTACATTGGAAATATTATTGGCCGTGGTATTGACCGATGCCTGAAAGGCACTGAGGGCAGAACCTGCAACGGTTAATCCAAAAAATGTAGATGGCATCTAGCAGCCTCCTTTCTATGCGCCAAGCTGCATGATAATGTGCTCCAGCATCTCGGAAATCACATTGACATAGCGGCTGGCCGCGTTGTACGCATTCTGGTATTTGATCATATTGGTCAGCTCCTCGTCAGAGGATACCCCAATCACCTGCTGTCTCTGGTTCTCGATGGAATCAATGCTGCCATTGAGGCTTTCCGACAGGGTATTGAACATTGCTCCCCTGTCCGCCAGGCCGTCCATCATTCTCTGATAATATTCCTTGAAGGTACATCCATCCGGATCGTCCGGTGTCAGCCGGAGCAGCTCCTCCTTCCAGATCCCCGCCAGCTTCTGGGACATGCCCCAGTCTGTCTGGCCATTGGGCAGGATATGGGGCAGGTGTGCCTCCTCCTGCTGCAGGACCTTATTGGGAATCAGGCTGGTGGACATATACTGCTTGGAGGTATCATTGGGATCCTCCTCATTATATACATAGTAGATCTTGCCGTCATCTGCTTCCACTGCAGTATACCGCTCACAGCCCCGGCGCACAAACAGCTCATGCCCCGGCTTGACCCCATCGCTGCCAACAGCGGCATTCTTCTCATCCCACACCAGCACATTGCTGTACACCTTGCCGTCTGCCCCGGTAAAGGTTGCCTCGGTGTTGGGGCAGAGCATGTCGTTGACTGCCGTCACAAGGGCATGCACCATCTTGTCAAACTGGGCTTCGATGTTCATGACCACGGACTGTCCGGCTCCGATGTTGTATTCCTGGCCATTGACCCCTTCTAAATCATTGTGGTTGGCAAAATGATCGCCTCTGGCCAGAATCATGGCCTTCAGCTTCCCCACATCCGTCTTGTTGGCCGTGCTGACGCCATTGCCAAAATTGAACACCTCGTAATACTGGTCCTTATCCTCATCAGACAGATGGGGCCAATAGGGAGTCAAAAACTCTGTATCCTCGTCTTTGCGAAGTCCGATCTCATTCACCCGCACCTCATTTACAAAGGTGACGCCCTCGATCTTAACCTTCATGATCCCTTCGGGAGTCTCATTTGTCTCAATCTTGACCAGGGCGCTCAGCTCATCAATTGCGCTGTCCCGCTGATCCCGCAGGGTCATGGCAGTCTCCTTGCCGCCGGCTTCGATCTTCATGATCTTTTGATTCAGCTCATTGATCTTCTTCCCAAGATCATTGATCTGCTCCACCGTATCGTTGATCTGCACATTCATGCTCTTCTGATACGACTTCAGGTTATTGTATATTTTCTGGGCCCGCTCCATGTAAAGCCCTGCCTTCTGCACCAGCAGACTCTGCCGGATGGGATCGTCCGGCATCTTCGCCATCTCTTCGAAGGCGCTCCAGAGCTCCTCCAGGGATTCCTGGTAGGTCTCCCCCTCCAGTTCCTGGAACAGATCCTCCACCTCCATGACGCTGGCATAGCTTGCCTGATAAAAGGCCTGACGGCCTGCCGCATCCCGATAATAGCGGTCCAGAAATACATCTCTGGTATGGGCCACATCACCGATGGTCACTCCAAGGCCTACCTGCTGATAGCTGTATGCATTTTTCTTCTCTATGGTCGTGTAATGACGTTCCTCAAATATAACCTGCTGGCGCACATATCCCTTGGTATCCACATTCGCAAGGTTGTTCGCCGTTGTATTCAATGCGTTCTGGCTGTTCTGTAATCCGGATGCGCCGATATACAGGCTTCCCATTCCATTTGCCATTGCTCTTCTCCTCTCAACTCTGCTGCTTCCTACTGCTGGAAGTCAAAACCGCTGCTTCCCAAAAGATCGCCGGTATTATAGGCGTGTTTATCGTAATTCGCTGTGACAGGCGCCTGGCGCATGCTTTTGAACAGCGTCAGATCGAACTCCACCATCTCCATCGCCTGCTGCAGCAGAAGCTCATTCTGCTGATTGATCAGCGCCATACGCTCCAGGGTCTCCCGAAGGCGCGACTGGATGTGTCGGAGCTTCTCCTGCTCCTCGGGCTGCTTATTTAAAAATGCTATCATATTAGTAATGGTCAAATCCTTGGGATCCTTACTAAGTACGATAGCCATATCATTGATTACTTCCTGCCTCTTATTTTCAAGGTTCCGAATCGTGCTTGCGATCTCCTGTTCCCTGCCGGTAATATCCTCCAGACCTGAAATATCAGCGTCAATGATAATCTGCCGCTTCTTCTGGGACAGCATCTCCAGACGCTGATATTCTGTGTTTTCCTGCTCCAGTACGGTCAGAAGGTTCTCCATTAAGCTTGCCATGCATTGATTCCTCTCTCACGAATCCTCATCTACTGATACTGGTTGTATTTTGCAATTAATTTGGATGCAAAGTCATCGGCAGATACCTGATACTCTCCGGACGCAATCCTGGACTTCAGCTCTGCCACCTTATCCATACGGACATCGGATGCCTGGGCAACTGCCTGCTTGGCAACCTGGTAATCCCGGCCCACCTGGGAGATCTGCACCTCGTCTCTTCCGCCCGGGCTTGCGCTTCCCTGTGTCTTGGCAGGCTTCGCCGCCTTATACATGCTGGCAATCTGGTTATATGCCTCTATTCTCATACCAATTCTCCTTTCCTTGGTAATTTGATATCTTTATCTTTCTACACTATTTATCGGAACATTCCTCCATAACTTTAGTTTATTTTGCCAGTTTATTTGCAAAACAACCTTTCGCGGTCCGTCCTCCGGGGCTTCTCCCGGTACAGCAAAGGGAGCAGACACGCTGCTCCCTTTTGGTTCTCTTCTGAATAAAATTCCACAATATCATTCCCCCGAATGCTGGATTAGAAAAATTTTGCAATCTGCAAAAGCTCCTTCCGGGGCGGCATAGCCGGCTCCATATCCGGATAGCCAAGGGCAATCACTGCCACCACCTGCTGGCTTTCGGGAATCCCCAGGAGGGCGGCAAGCCTCTCTTCGTCCCGCAGCCCCATAATCAGGGTGCCAAGTCCCCGTTCTGCCGCTGCCAGCACAAAGTTCTCATTGTGAAGCCCCAGATCATAGCAGCCCCAGGCGTCTCCCAGGCTGTCGCTGGGCGTCCCTTCTATAAATCCGGCATTCCCCTTCTCAAAGGCCGTCACCACCAGCACCGGTGCATTCTGGCTGCTCCTCTGATTGTAGGCCGGCAGGCATTCCCGCACGGCCTTGACCATCTCCGGCGTCATGGCCACATAGTAGCGGGCGCTCTGGGAATTCTTCCAGGAGGGAGCAAGGGATGCCCCCTTAAGAAGCTCCTCCACCACATTCCGTTCCACTTTTTTATCTGCCGCAAAGGCGCGGATGCTGCGGCGCGATTCTATTACCTGTTGAAATTCCATAGCTCTCTCCTTCCTGTTAGTCCAGATGGAATACATGTTCCAGATCCACGCATACCGGACTGTTATCCGGATTGGTCTCCATGATATCCGCCATATAATCCCACCATTTCCGATTGATAGCCGTATCCGCCCCCCTGGCCCAGAGCTCCTCGTCCTGGATTTCGATATAGCCAAACAGGGTCAGTGTCTCACGGTCCAGAAAAATGGTGTAGTTCCTGCCTCCATGCTGATGGATCATGTCCTTCATCTCCGGCCAGAGGAGGTTATGGCGTCTCTCATACTCTGCCTCCTGGCCCTCATACAATTTCATTTTAAATCCCTTAATCATAGTCCCACATACATCCTTTCTCTCAAGCTGTATCGGTATCGGACTGCAGCGGTCCGATACCGGCTTTATCCTTCATTCCTGTTTCCTATTCTACCACGATGCCTCCCGGATTGACAAGGAAATTATTCCCTCCACTTCATCCGGTATTTCAGCGGGGTCATTCCTTCCCGTTCCCGGAACAGCCGGATAAAATGGCTCACATTCTGCATCCCTATGGCGTAGGTAATCTCCTCCACGGTCTGCCGGGTATCCTTTAAAAGCTCCTTGGCGCAGGTAATCCTGGCCGTAATCAGATATTCCTGAAAGGAAATCCCCAGATACCGTTTGAATTCCCGGCTGAAATGGTATCTGCTTACATGGCATTCCTCTGCCAGCTGCTCCTGGGAGATCTCCTCCTTGAAATGACGGTCCATATAGTCTGCCGCCTTCACCAAATACTCCGGTATCATCCGCTCCTGCTGTCCCGCCCCTGCCGCGGACCGCAGAAGCAGCTCTGTCAGCAGCTCCGTCAGCAGGCCGGCCGACAGAAGCTCCGCCGTACTGCCTCTGCGGCTGTTGACCTCCACCAGCCGGCGCAGCGGCTGTACCTGCACCTGCTCCCATTCCTCCTGTACGGGAGATTCGTTCCTCTGGATATATTCCTGGTAATATCCGGACGCACCATTCCCGTAAAAATGTACCCAGAGGAATTCCCAGCCCTGGCCCACAGTCTGATACATATGGCTCTGGCGGCAGTCAATCCAAAACATCTGCCCTTCCGAAAGCTCATATGATTTCTCCTGATACACAAGGCTCCCTCTGCCTGATATGGTATACAGGATCAGGTAGGAGGACAGCCCTGCCCGCTGGGCAAAATAGGGCGGCTCTGTCTTGAAATAGCCGCATTCCTGCACATACAGCCAGTTGGCCCGGGCCCTCCGGCTGGGGGTGTTGATCAGCCGCAGCGAATCTGCGGACCAGTTGCAGGACAGCCGTTCCATATAGGGTTCCATCATTCTCACCTCACAGCAAAATACTGTTATTTTTCAGCAACAGATCCTGATGCCTTCCCCTTTAATATATCATATAATGGTTCCATAGAAAACCACAAAATACTATGATATCTTCCCTGCAGCAGGGAAAGCCAAAAAAGGAGGATTTTGCCATGGAAAAACTTAAAAACGTGAAAAAACCGAAAATCGGCATTTACACCATGGGGCTGGCCGCCTACTGGAACCAGTTCGAGGGCCTTCATGACCGCCTGCTTGAATACGGCCGCTTCATTGCCAGACAAGTCTCTGACATGGATGCAGAGGTGGCCTTCTACGGCCTGGTAGACTGTGCCCAGGAGGGGCACCGGTGCGGGGAATTCTTCAACCAGGAGCAGGTGGACCTGATCCTGGCCCACGCGGGCACCTATGTCACCTCTGCCTCCATCCTGCCGGTACACCAGGCCTGCAAGGCGCCGGTGGTGATCCTGAACCTGCAGCCTGCCGCCCAGATCAATTATGAGAAAACCTCCACCGGCGAATGGCTGGCTCACTGCGGTGCCTGCCCTGTCCCGGAGCTTTCCAATGCCTTCCACCGCTCCGGCATCCCCCACCACTGCGTCAACGGCCTTCTTGGCCTTGATTACACGCCGGATATCTCGGTGACGGACGAAAATACGGCCCAGCGCCCGGAAGCCATCCGCGCCTGGAAGGAGATTCGGGAATGGGTGCAGGCCGCTGCCGTAAAGGCTGCCCTCTCCCACTGCCGCTTCGGCTTCCTAGGAAATAATTACAGCGGTATGCTGGATCTGTATTCCGACTATACCATGCTTCAGGCCCAGACCGGCATCCACATCGAGCTGCTGGAAATGTGCGACCTGAACCGTCAGCTGGAGGCAGTAACAGATGCAGAGGTGGAAGAAAAGAAGCAGGAGATCCAGGACTTTTTTGTTATCAGCGACGATATTTCCGCAGATCCTCTGGCCAAAAAGCCGACACGGGAGCAGCTGGACTGGTCCGCCCGGGTGGCTGCTGCCCAGGAACGGCTGGTCCGGGAATACGATCTGGACGGCCTGGCCTACTACTACCACGGCGCTAAAGGCGGCGATTACGAAGCGCTTCAATCCGGCTTTATCGTAGGGCATTCCCTGCTGACTGCCAAGGGGATTCCCTGTGCCGGGGAGGGTGACCTAAAGACATGCCTGGCCATGAAGATCTGCGATATTGCGGGAACCGGCGGCTCCTTCTGCGAGATCGTAGTAACCGACTATCTCTGCGGCACCATCCTTCTGGGCCATGACGGCCCCTTCCATCTGGCCATTGCCAATGGGAAGCCCCTCCTTCGCGGCCTTGGGGTCTACCATGGCAAGCAGGGCACCGGAGTCTCCGTGGAGGCCAAGGTACGTCCCGGCGATATTACCACCCTGGGCTGTACCCAGACTGTAGACGGAAGATTGAAATTTATTATCTCCCAGGCTGAGGCCACTGCCGGAACCATTATGACCATCGGGAACACCCAGACCCATGTGAGGTTTGGCTGCGATCCTGACAGCTATATGGACCGATGGTTCGCAGAGGCGCCCACCCATCACTTTGCCATGAGCGTAGGGCACAACCAGAAGCTGTTTGAGAAAATCGCCACGCTGCTGGAAGTCCTTTATGTGGCATTGTAACACAAGCCGCCCCATGGCATTGCAGCCCCATTTCCCCTCATGGCATTGTAACACAAGCCACTCGTCAATGTTGGAGGGGTCAAACTTAAAGGGTGCGCCAAGGATTACCTCCGTACCGCCGTCTGCTGCATCTACAACCTCATAATCGCCCATATCGCCTGCCGTGAACTTATCACCGGCTGCTCCGGTAATGTCGCCCTTTACAAGAGCCATGGATACATGTGCGCCAAGGCGTCCTACGTCAATGGGGTTCCACAGGAACATGTAGGGGCAGGAATGTGCATCGTCGTCGCCAATGTATGCCGCCATCTCGGAGGGCAGGCCCAGGCCGGTCAGCTTGCAAGAGGAATTCTGGTCCTGAAGCACCTTAGCCGCTGCTGCAATCCCTACAGTGGTGGGGGCACAGATCACCTTCAGATCCGGATAGTTGGTCAGAAGAGCCTGGGTTACGGTGGTGGACTTCTCAGGCAGGTCGTCGCCGTATTCAATGGATACCAGCTCAAGATCTGCGTATTTGCTGTCGCTTTCCATGATTGCCTTCATGGCGTCAATCCAGGCATTCTGGTTGGTTGCCTGAGAGGTTGCGGATACAATGGCCCACTGTCCGGAGCCTCCGGCAATGTCATATACCGCATCCATCAGGGTCTGGCCGATCTCCTGAGTACCGGCCTGATTGGTGAAGGTCATACGGCTTTCCAGATTGGTGGAGGAGTCAAGGGCGCTTACCTTGATGCCTGCTGCCATAGCCTCCTCCAGGGCTGCCTGCAGCGCATTGGTATCATTGGCCGCCACACAGATGGCATCCACGTCCTGGGAAATCAGGGACTGGATCACAGATACCTGTGCATCTGCCGTAGGCGCTTCCGGATGCTGGATGATGGCAGTGCCGCCGTTTGCCTCAATGACCTCCTTGAAGCCCTCTGCCTCCTTCTCATTGTAAGGATTGCCTGCAGCCTTTGTGATCAATGCATAGGTTCCGCCTCCCTGAGCATCGTCACCTCCCTGGGCGTCGTCGCCTCCCTGGGCATCGTCGCCGGCCGGGGCGTCGTCTGCCGGGCCCGCATCGTCCCCCGGCGTCTCATCGCCGGAAGCAGCCGTTAATTTGTTTTTTTTCTGATTTTAATGCTGCCGGTAATATTGGGCAAAAGCACTGCGCATACCAGCAGGATGCCGATGATTACAAGAATCAGCTGGGAATTCATGTTGATCTGGCCCAGGCCGATCCGCAGGCATACGATGACAAATGCCGAGATCACTCCCCCTGCCATGCGCCCCTTTCCTCCGGTGGTGGCGATTCCGCCGAATACCGCCATGGCGATGGCATCCATCTCAAAGCCCTTGCCGGTGGTGGTGTTTGCTCCGTACAGGGCAGAGGTCAGAAACAATGCTGCGATTCCCGCGAACAGCCCCATGACCGTATAAGCTGTAAAAATCACCTTTTTTACCTTAATGCCGGAATAGAAGGCAGTCTGCCGATTGCTCCCAATGGCGTAAAGGCTCCTTCCGTATTTCATTTTTGATGATATCACGGTAAATACCACCGCGGAAAGGATCACCAGGAAAAATACATAGGGGAAAGGGCCTGCCTTCCCGGCAATCATCCAGAACCCCTCCGTATTGCTTAAGGAAACGGAGCCTCCGCTTCCCAGGGCGATCTCTGCAATCCCCCGGAACACAATCTGAGTGCCCAGGGTAACAATCATAGAGGGCAGCTCAGGGAACTGTGTCAGAATCAGCCCGTTGACAGCGCCGCAGACAGCCCCTACCAGGAGGATTGCCAGCACCACACCGCCAAAGGGCACCCCTGCATTGGATACCATACAGCCCGCCGTAGCGGAGAGACACACAATGGAGCCCACCGAAATGTCGATCTCCCCCAGCATCAAAATGTATGCCATTGGGAAAAGAAGAAAGATTTCACTGAGGTATTTGGGCATTTCCCGAAGCACATTGGCAAAGGTATAATTGGGGGAAAGGATCTTGCACAGGATGATCACCCCAAGGAAAATCACCACCAGGATACCCTCCCAGCTGAAAATTTGTTTTTTCCACACCTTTTCCGGCGTGGCGCTTATTGTTCTGCCAGATTTTCCTGCCATGGCTACATCTCCCTCCCTTCCAGATTCCGCCTGTCCATCACGCGCTTTGTGATAACATTCAAAATAATAACAACTACAATGAGCACACCCTTCACGGTATTCTGAGCCAGGGAATCAATGCCCACCAGCGGCAGTGCCTTGGCAATGACCGCCAGGACCAGAGAGCCCAGCAGCGCTCCTGCCACACTTCCCTTGCCTCCGCTCATGCTGACGCCGCCAATGACGCAGGCCGCGATTACATCCATCTCTTTTCCTGTCTGCATATCCGGCTGGGCCGATGCATACACGGTGGTAGCCAGGGCCCCGCACAGGCCGGAAAGGAGCCCCATAATCGTATACACGGCAATCTTCACCCGGGCCACATGAATTCCGGAGATCTCTGCCGCCTCCGCGTTGCTTCCCACGGCATAGATGCTGCGGCCGAATTTTGTCCACTTCATGATAATGAAGAAGATCACGTAACAGATGACAGTCACCATAATTACGTTATTGATTACGCCAAAGCCAAGGTAGGATTCCAGGGCAAAATCCTTGAAATTCCCCAGGGCATCCGCCCCTGCCCACTGGCTGTTGCCCACCACATAGGCCAGGCCGCGGTAGATGTACATGAAGCCCATGGTGGCAATGATGGGCGTCACCTTTCCCTTGCCGATTACAAGCCCGATGATCAGCCCGCAGGCCGCCCCGATCACCAGGGCCAGCAGGAATCCTAATATCGTGCTTTCCAGATAGCCGAACTTGAACAGCAGCCCCACCGACATGCCGGCAAAGGCCAGGGTAGATGCAATGGAAATATCAATGCCGCCGATCAGCAGCACGCACAGCATTCCCAGTGCCAGAATCATGGTAACCGCATTATTCTTCAAAATCTCCGCTATATTATTCAGTGTCAAAAAGGCCGGATTCTTGATGGAAACTGCCGCGCACAGCAGGATCAGGACAATTACAAGACTGGCCTCTCTGGAATCGGTGATCCGCTTCCAAATGGATTTCTTTTCCATACTTATTCTGCCCCCTCCTTCTTTGCATTCTTTTTGTCATCCGTGCCCTTCTCCATGGCATACTCCAGGATCACCTCCTGGGACAGCTCCTCCCGATTCAGCTCACCGGTGACCCTGCCGCCGCACATCACATACACCCGGTCGCACATGCCGATGATCTCCGGCATCTCGGAGGATATCATGATGATGGCATACCCCTTCTGGGCCAGCTCTCCCATAATCTGGTAGATCTCCGCCTTTGCGCCCACATCCACGCCCTTGGTGGGCTCATCCAGAATAACCACCTTCATGTTGTCCTGAGCCAGGGCCTTGGCGACCACTACCTTCTGCTGGTTCCCTCCGGACAGGGAGCTTGCCGGGTCAAAGACCGTTACCGCCTTGGTATCCACATCCTCCAGCAGCTCCTTGGCCAGAGCCCGCTCCTCCTTCTCATTGAGGATGCCGTGATGGGAAAACCTGTTTAATATGGGGAGCGTTACGTTCCGCCCCAGGCCCCAGCTTAGAATCAATCCTGTCTTCTGCCGGTCCTCCGGAAGAAGAATGATACCGGCGTCCCTGGAATCTGTGGGATTCTTGATGTGAATCTCCCGGCCCTCCAGATAAATCCTCCCCTGGCTGCAGCGGGTAATACCGCAGACCGCCTCCATCACCTCCGTGCGTCCCGCGCCTACCAATCCGGTGAGCCCAACGATCTCTCCTGCCCTGACATGCAGGGACACATCCTTAAAATATCCGGTTCTGGACAGTTTTTCAATGCGGAGCACCTCCTCTCCCAGCTTTACCCTGGGCTTGGGATACAGATCCGAAATCTCACGGCCTACCATCTGCTTGATCAGCTCTGCATTGGTGATCTGATCCACCTCATAGGTTCCGATATACTGGGAATCCCGGAATACGGTAACCCGGCTTGCCAGGCGGTACATATCTTCAAACCGGTGAGAAATGAAAATGATGGAGACTCCCTCCTCCCTCAGCTTATCTACAATGCGGTACAGCTTCTCCGACTCACTGGCCGTCAGCGCCGCGGTGGGCTCATCCAGAATGATGATCCTGGCATGGGTAGAAATGGCCTTGGCGATCTCTACCATCTGCTGCTGCGCCACGCTTAAGCTTCCCATCTCCGCCGTGGGCTTAAAGTCCGCATCCAGCTGATCCAGATATTTCCTGGCCTCCTGGTGCATCTCCTTCCACTGTATGATCCCATGCTTTTTCATCTCATGGTTCATGAATATATTCTCTGTCACTGTCAGATCAGGATACGATGTGGGATGCTGATACACGGCTGCAATCCCTGCCGCCTGGGCATCCCGGGGGCCTTTGAAGTCCACCCTCCTGCCGTCCAGGAACATCTCTCCCTCCTCTGCCCTGTGCACCCCGGTAATCACCTTGATAAAGGTGGATTTGCCGGCTCCGTTCTCCCCCATCAGGGCATGAACCTCTCCGGGCTTTAGCTGGAACTGTACCTGATTCAGCGCCTTGACACCTGGAAATATCTTGGTGATTCCCTTTAATTCCAAAACATATTCAGACACCACAATGCCTCCTCCCTCGTTCTATGTTCCCATCATATCATCTGGCATTCAAAACAAAAATGGTAAATTATTTTGATGACAGGTAAAATATTTCGATGTAGAGGAAAATATTTTCCACATGATTCTGCACTATTGATTTTTCAAAAAATAGCCGTTATGATGGTAAAAAAGACAAAAAGAATGCAGGTAGGGTTATTCATGAAATTATTGATTGTTGACGATGAAGAATTGACAAGGAGCGGCCTGGTCAGCTCCATTGACTGGGAGAAGCTGGGGATCACCGAGATCCGCCAGGCCAGCGACGGCATCTACGGCCTCCAGGAGGCCAGGGACTTCCTGCCGGACATTGTCCTTTGCGACGTTCGGATGCCCCGCATGAACGGAATCACCATGCTGGAGCAGATTGAGACCTTCCTGCCCCAGGTGGCCGGTATTTTCATGAGCGGTTATTCCGATAAGGAATATCTGAAGGCTGCCATTAAGCTGAAGGCCATCAATTACATTGAAAAGCCCATTGATCCTGCCGAGATTGCGGAGACCATTCAAAAAGCGGTGGAGCAGTGCCAGAAGCAGTCCTTAGAGCAGCTTGCCGCTTCTATGAACCTTTTGCAGGCAGCTAGGAAAAGGAAGCTTCAAAATCAAATTGCACAGCTTGATATGCTGCTGGGGATCTAGGAAAAAGCGTTGTGGCTGCTTATTGTGCCGCAACGCTTTTGGTTTACAAGAGCTTTCAAATCACCATTTCCCCTTTACCGCAAAAAACAGTTCTGAAACTTAAGGAAACTTAAATCCAGAACTGCTATTTTCAATTTTTGCCGATTTAAAGCCATTCTCGTGTTTGTAAAGGGTCAGATTTCCTCTCCAAACAGTGCCTGATGAAACTTAAATCCAGTCATCTCATCATGCCCAATACGGTACATACTTCATATATCTCGGAGCTGTTGACGGATCAACGGGCTTTATGAGCTTAGCTTCCAGCGTATCCCGAATAATTCTCGATGCCTTAACCTTCTCCTTCTCATCCAGTCCAAAAGCATTTCGAATATCAGAATTTGTCACGGCATCTGATGTTACAAACGCAAGACATGCAATCATATAGCACGTACGCACCCGATCTTCTTTTGTCGTCATATCAAAATCAACTTTTGAATATAGAGTAACTTTTGTAAATTGATTATTTTGATTCTCAACCTTTGGCGCAATAAGGGATTCCGCCCGTGTCGCTGCTATAACTTTGTCAAATCCGCTTCCGCGTTCCTCACAGATGCCACATCTATGCATGAATCCGGCCATATTTTCATTTCTCGACAACGGCACGGTATCAACAATTCGTTCTATCGCTACAAGCGGAGCACCGGCATTGCCTCCGTCGTTTTGATGTATAAACTTTTCATCTATAAGATCCCTAAGGACTTTGTCTCTGTTGGCCGGGATCTTCGCACCTATCTTTCGGTAATATCCCGGATAGTCCAGCAGCGTTACAACGTCATCATCGGTCGCTTCGGAATATGCTATACGCTTTTCATATAGCGTCTTGTCAAATTTACGCCAGAGTTCTGCTTCCTTCTCCGGATACTCCGCTAAAGGCTGCAGGTTACTTCCCACCCTTGCATAACCTACCCTCTCGTATTTGGTAGGTTCTCCTTCTGCACAGGGAATCTCTATCAGCGTTACATGGATTGGTTCTCTGTTAGCGTTTTCAAAAGGAATCTCATGAAATTTGAATTCGATCTTTGGATTAATCTGCCTGTTAAGCCATAATTCAAGCTCCATATTTACCTTTTTGATTTTTCTATATTCAAACTCCGTTCCCACTATTTCATGCGTGTCATCCTTTATCCCCCACGCTATATATCCATATGCCCGGTCACAAAGCGTTGCTTCATTGCTCATGGCAGAAATATATTTTGCAATCCTCTCCGGATCCTTATTGTTCACCTTGAATTCTGCCCATTCCACTTCAGTATGTAGCGCGGCAAGTGAGCGGACGAGTTCCTGATAGTATGCTACTGATCGCTCCATTACGAATTCTCCTTTTCTGTGATAATTTCTATTTCGGCGTTTGCGAAACGCCATAAGCCCTTCAAGGTTTCACCTAAAATAGAATTGTCCAGAAACTAATCAACCATCCACCTTAAAGGAGATACACTCATATAATAACACAGAAGCAGCTCACTTTGGCAGAAGTTTATGAAGATTGTCAAAATAAATTCGGCGTTGTAACAAACAGTCTTGGCATTGTTCGCGACATTACTTTCGGGATCTTACTCCTGCGCATATCTCATATTACTGTAAGGGACCCGGAGACCGTGTATCGCAGCCATAGCGCTCCCGATACTGCTGGGGCGTCAGCTCTGTCTTCTTCTTAAAAATCCGCACAAAATAGGAGGAATAGGAAAACCCGGTTCTCTGGGATATCTCTACAACACTTAGGCTGGTGGTCACAAGCAGCTTCTTTGCCAGAGATATCCTCTTCTGGATGATGTATTCGCTTAAGGACATTCCGTTCTCCCTCCGAAAGAGCTTGGTGAGATAGTCCGGGCTCATATATACCGCCTTTGCCAGCTCCTCTCTGGAGATCTCTACTGTCAGGTTTTCCGCAATAAGCTTCTTCACAAGCTCCACCGGCGAATCCCCCTGGGGCTCCCTGGCCAGCTCACCCCAGAGCTCCTCCATATTCTGTATTTCCATGTTCTTCTTCACAGACAGGAGCCCTTTGCGGATCACATCCTCCAGCTCCTCATAGGGAATCGGCTTCAGCACATAATCCGCCGCACCCAGACGGATCGCATCCTGGCAATAGGAAAAATCCGCATGGCAGGTATAAAAAATGCTGACGGTTTGGGGATATTCCTTCTTCACCCACCGGATCAGCTCCAGGCCGCTGCCTCCGGGCATCTCAATATCGCTTACCATCAAATCAATGGGGTGCCTTCTCATAATCTCCTTGGCGCTTTTCAGGCTGTCTGCCTTATAAATATGCCCTACCAGCAGGGACGGCCAATCCACCCCATGCTCCATTCCTGCCAACGCCAGCTCTTCATCATCCACCAGCAGTACACGATAGCCCTTCATCTGTCTCTTCCTCCTGCCAGCGCAGCGGAATCAACACCATAGCCACCGCGCCCTCCTCATTCTTCAAGATCAGCCGCGCCTCATCCCCAAAAACAAGGGCCAGCCTCTGCCTCACATTCCGGATTCCCACATGCTTTTGCGAATCCTCCGCCTTCCCGTCCCCCTTCAGGAGCTCCAGGATCTCCTCCTGATAGCCCTTGCCATTATCCCGCACCTCAATCAGAACATAGAGCTTCTCGTGGCTCTCAATCAGCCTTCCCTTGATGGAACAGATATTATTCTGTTCAAAGTTAATGGCATATTTGATGCTGTTTTCCACAAAGCTCTGGATAATGAAGGGCGGAATCAACGCATCCTCGATCTCACTGCTGATATCCGACTGAAATTGAATGCGTTCCGGGAAACGCAGCTTCTGGATCTTCATGTAATTCTCCACATGCTCCATTTCCTGTTGGACTGTGACAAGGCTTTTGGGAGAGCGGAACATATACCTGGAATATTCCACCAGGCTCATGGCCATCTCCTGGATCATCTGATAATTTTCCACCTGGGCCATGGAATAAATAATATTTAAGGCATTCAGGTAAAAATGGGGGTTCATCTGCATCTGAAGATACTGCAGATAAGCCTTCTGGAAGTCCAGCTCCTTCTCATAATTTTCAATTTTCAGATTTTTAATCTCCGAAACCATCTCATTAAAATTTTGGAGCATATTGCTGTACTCCAGCACGACGCTGTCACCTTTTACCACATAGTCCCACTCCCCGTCCCCACCCCGTTTCATCCCGGTGTCCATCTTCTGATCGGGCGGTACAGCACCCTCTGGAGCGCAACCGCAAGGGCTGTCATAAGAACCAGAAATCCCCCGCAAAATGCCAGCAGAAGCCTTCGGATCCCCTTTATCTGGTCCGTCAGGGACACGGATTTTGTCCAGGTTCCAATATAAAAATCCCTGGCTGCCGACAGGCAGCTTAGCTGTAAATACTGCTCTTCCCCGATCTCCACAAAACTGCCGTTTTGGGAAATATCAATATAGGCCCCCACATCCTCTGTTGCGGTGATCACCTTTCCATCCAGGTCGCAGATAAAGGCCAGACAGTCGCCGCCGGAGGTCAATTCCTCCAAAGGCTTTAAGACCGTATTCCCGTTCAGGCACATGCCAATATAGCTGTTTCGGATTTTATAGAACCGGATCAGATACCCCTCCCTGCCCTCCTGGGCCAGCAGATATCCACTAGCTCCCGCTTAAAACCAGCTCCAGAACCTCCAGCCCCGCTGCCTCCGGAAATTTTAACGTCAGCTCCTGCTCTATTCCCTTTTGGGACACATCCCTGGCAAATTCCAGAAAAACTGGTATTCCCTCCTCTGCCTCCTGTATCCGAAGCTCCCCGGCACATATCTCGTCAAAATAGACCGCTATCCTGCCGCATCCCCGGCAGGTCAGCCCAATCCCCTGAAATCCCTCATCGCTTTTCACATAGCGGAATACCGCCTCATCCCCCGGCGCGATATGGGTGAGCTTCTCGCCGTATGCCTTATCTGCATCAATATAGGCCCTTCCCTTCAGTCCGCAGGCCTGATAGCCCATAATCCGCTCTCCCGGCCCAAAGGGCGCGCCTGCACCCTGGGAGGTCATCTTCACCTCGTCGATGGTCCCGTCCTCCTGAATCCGGATGGGCTCTATGCACAGCCGCCGGTATTCCTTTGTACCCCTGCAGCACCGGTGGTAAAATACATACCACTGCCCCTGGAAGCATTCAATGGAGCCATGGTTATTCCAACTGGCCGGATCGCAGCCGTCATTGTCAATAATAATCCCTCGATAAGTGAAGGGGCCCAGAGGCGATTTGCCGGTGGCATAGCCAAGGGCTGTGGGCTTGCCCCGCTCCATGTCCGCATACACATAATAATAGGTATCCCCAATTTTCCGCATAGACGACCCTTCGTGGAAAAAATGCTCCTCCTCTGTCACCAGGTTGTCCACAATCCGGCTTCTGTCAAAGGACACCATGTCCGGGTTCAGCCTGCCAGCTTAAGACTGGCCCGGGAGGCTGCCTCCCCGCTCATATATTCCCGCTCTCCCGCAACCGCAATCACAAGATCTGCCCTCCTTGCGGCCTCACAGGCAGCTGTAAAACCAGAACGGTCCTCACTGACGTCAAATCCCGGCACATATTCCACGGTCACGCCATCCGGCGCATAATTTCTCATTCCTTCTACAATCGTAACCACCTGCTCCTTATTTCCGGTGAAGGCCCAGGGTCCCAGCAGCGCCTGCTGGTCCTCCGCCAGGTCCCCTGTTACGAGAATTTTTTTCGTTTTCCCAAAAGCGGAAGAAGTCCGTCATTCTTCAAAAGCACTGCACAGCGCTTCCCCACCTCCAGGGCATTTTTCCGATGCTCCTTTGACAGCATTACCCTGTCAATCTCCTCCGGCCGGAACCGATACTCCCGGTCAAACAGCCCAAACTCCGCCTTCTTTGTGAGCACCCGTCTCACCGCCCGGTCGATGACTTCTTCCTCAATCTCCCCCCCTGTACCAGCTCCTCCATGTACCGATGATAGGCAAGCGACGACATATCCATGTCCCTGTCTGCCAAAAAAGACAGTTTTTCCGCCTCTTTCTCGTCCCTGGCACAGCCATGGAACACACACTGCTTTACCGCCTCCGCGTCGCTGACAACAAAGCCTCCAAAGCCCATCCTTTTTCTCAGGATATCGGTCAGCAGCCACGGATCCATGGTACAGGGAACCCCGTTCAGGTCATGAAAGGCGCTCATCACTGCCCCGGCTCCGGCATCGATCGCTGCCTGGAAGGGCGGCAGGTGCACCTCAAACAGCTGCCTTTCCGACAGATCTACCGTATTATAATCCTGTCCCCCGCTGACAGCACCGTATGCTGCAAAATGCTTTGCAGATGCCATCAGCCTGCAGCCGTCCTCCTCCTGACGCTGAAATTCCTCCACCTGTGTTTTGGCAATCCGGCAGGCAAGATAGGTGTCCTCCCCGGGGCTTTCCACAATCCTTCCCCATCTTGAGTCCCTTGCAATATCCAGCATGGGCCCAAAGGTCCAGTTGACGCCTCCTGTGTAGGTCTCCCGCAGATTTTCTTCACACATGACAAGGCGCCGGTCTAATTCCTCCTTTGGCAGCTTTCCCTGCAGCATTTCCGACACCCAGGTGTCAATGTCAGCCTCAAAGCCCGGCAATGCACAGCTCATGGTGCTTCCCGCCTGGTTCATCTGACCGATCTTCTCCTTTAAGGTCATTTTCCCCAGAAGCTCCTCTACCCGTTCTAACACATCCATGTTTTTCCTCCTTTTTTTGGGCGCACTTAACCTTTCACTGCACCAATGGTCATTCCAGTAAGAGATCCCGGACATTAAACCAATGGTAGCCATTATGGGAAGGCTCATGGGGATTACAATGCGAAACAGAATGAAGGTCTCCCTGGCCCCGTCCATCCGTGCGCTCTCCAATACCTCCTTGGGGATATTGGCCTGAAAATAGCTGCACATCATCATGATGATAAACCCATTGGTCACAAGATTGGGGAGCAGCAAGGCAAGGAACGTATTTTTAATGTGGAAGGTCTGCGTCCACATCATATAGGCGGGCACCAGACCTCCGGCAAACAGCATGGTGAAGAACACGTAAAAACTGATCATTCCTCTTCCCGGAAGGCTGCTCATGGACAGCGGATATGCAATCATGGTTGTAACCAGGATGCTTAATGTCGTTCCCACCGCAGTCAGCAGCAGCGTTACCCCATAGGCCCTAAAAACGCTGGAATCCTGCAGCAGATACTGATATGCCTTCAGGGAAAGCTCCTGGGGCCAAAAGGAATAGCCATTTGCAATCAATGCTGTCTCCGACGTGAAGGAGGAGGCAATCAGCAGAAGAAACGGAGCCAGGCAGGCAATGCACATGAGGATCAGGATTGTCTTGTTTACAGCTGCATTGGTGGCAAGCACCAGGACAAATCCAACCACTGACTGGTACAAACCGGCCGCAGCACTCATTCCAATATTCCCATTATTCATCAAGCCATAAAATACATAGGTATCGATGGTCTGGGTCACCGGAAACAGGGTTCCTGACTGCATTGGAACCTGATAGAACAGGCCAAAGTCAGAATAGAACATTTTTCCAATGGACAGAATCGTCAATGTGATGATTGTGGGCTTCAGGCAGGGAAGGGTAATATGCAGAAACCTCTGCCACCTGGCAGCCCCGTCCAGGGAGGCTGCCTCATAATATCCCGGATCAATACCGCCGATATTCGCAAGGTAGATGATACAGCTATAACCAACGCCCTTCCAGAGATTGATGAAGGTCAGGATAAAGGGCCAGTACTTTGTCTCTGCATAAAAGGAGATGGGAGCAAGTCCCAGGGGCTCCATAATATAATTATTGATAAACCCTGTATCAGAAGCCAGGAATCCATTGACCAGATAGGCCACCACCACAATAGAGATCATATAGGGCAGCAAAAGAATGGTTTGATATGTCTTTTTTCTCCTTTTAGACACAATATCATTGAGAATTACGGCTACTCCGACAGCACAAACCGTTCCAAGGACAATGAACACCAGATTATAAAGGATCGTATTCCTGGTGATCACCCAGGCCTCATTGGTGGTAAAAAGGTACTCAAAATTTTGTAAGCCGACCCAGGGGCTTCTGTATACGCCATCCCGAACATTATACTTTTTGAAAGCCATCACCAGCCCAGGCATTGGCATGTAATTGTTGATGAACAGATATAGGATTGCAGGCCGTCACCTCATTGATCACGCTGCTGTTGTCATAAGTGAATCCCATGGCCTTTGATTTCTTAGCATTGCGGTTGAACTCTGTCATCTTTGTGCCAAGGTCCGGTGCTGCCCCCTTCCATTGTCCGCCAATATAGGTATTGGGCCAAATCCATGTCATTTCCGGGTGATAAGTACAAGAAGAATTGTCCTGGCCGTCTACCCAGGTATACATCCCATCTGCCTCGATCTGGTAATGGGTTCCTTCTATGCCATAGTTCAGAAGGTCAGAGACAGCCGGATCCGAATACATCAGGTTTAAGAACTTCATGGCTGCCTCCGGCTCGGCTGCCGCATAGGGGATGCTCCACATGATGGCTGTCACATTTCCGGTGGAGGACAGGGGCTCTGTCAAATCAATCACGCCAATGGGGTATCCCGTATTCATGGAATGCTCAAATTCAGAGCCCGGATTTCCGGTTACAATGGAGCAGAAGCCTTTTCCGGAGCGGATCATATCTCCCCAGCTCTCGGTGTTGGTGACAGCATCCTTATCTACCAGGCCTGCCTGATACCATTCCCGCATCTGGCGGACAATTGCTTCGTATTCTTCGGTCTCATAGAGATTGACAACCTCAGAACCCTCTCCATAATCCATCAGGACCCCCAGAAGATCCTCCAGCTTATCCCAGTCATAGGCATCAAACTGATTCAGGGTATTTCCGGCATTTGACACAAAGGCAGGCATATCCGGGTAGGCTTCATGCACTGCTTCCAGGATGGGGGTCCAATCCTCCATGGTCTTTACGCCGCTGACATCCAGGTTTAATTCTTCTACAATATCCTTCCGGTAGGCAATGGATTTCGTGGCTGCAAAATCCTTCTGTCCGGCGATTCCGTACAGATTCCCGTTAATTTTTCCGGCTCTTAAAAACTCCTCCTCATAGTAGGCGGCAATATCCTGTCCGTACTGGGCGTACAGTTCATCCAGCTCCAGGAAGGCTCCCTGAGCCACTCCCTGGGAAACACCGCCCATGTTCACCATAAGGTCTACCGCTTCGCTTCCGCTCAGCAGCAGGTTGTACTGCTCAAACCACTGGCCGATATCCAGCACCGTCCAGTCCACCTCAACACCGATCTTCTCCCGGCTGATGTCATTGATGGCATCCTGCACCAGCTTATAATCCGTGGTGTTTCCAATCCCCATGGTATACATGTGAATGGTCTTCACCTCTCCGCCGCCCTCATCCTGGCCGCCCTGGTTGGCTTCCTCTGCTCCGGCTTCCTCTGCCGCCTGCTGGCCGTTGCCGTCTCCTGTCTTTTCCCCGGAATCTCCGCAGCCTGCAAGCATACCGGCTGCCATGGCTCCGGCCAAAAGTATCGAGATCATTTTCTTCTTCATTTCTGAACCTCCCTGCGTTCTTATTGATTGTTTTTGATAGGTTTTCATTGGTTTTTGATAGGTACATTATAGTAAAACTGACGGAATCTATCCATAAATTTTCCGTCTTATGCGTTATACTTTTCCGTTCTCCTGGGGGGGGCTTGTGCCCTGAAAAAGCCCGGATTTCTCCGAGCATAAAAATAGCACCTACCGTTTCTGATAGATGCCATATGTACTCATATTATATTTTTACATATTTACTGTCCCCAAAAACTCCTGAATCATCTTGAATGCAACGCCTACATCGATTTGTAGCCAGTTTCTATCTCCGGAATGCGCTACATTGTTTCTAAACTGACGATTTGAAAATATAATAGATACTCTCTTCCGTATACCATTCATATCTCTTTCTCTCATAGATGGTTCATCAATGATATAGGCCTTGATGCACTCTGAAAGTCTTGTCATGTTTACATGATCTTTCAAGTAACAAAAATCAAATATATCTTTGTATCTTGTAGAAAGGGGACCAAAGCGTAATAATGATCTCAGTTTCTCGGCAAAAATCTGTTCACAAGAATTAATCAGTAAACTTACTTCCTCATCGTCCATACAAACATCAAAGCAATATGTATCCTGCTCTATTTTCATATTTGCATGAACTCCAAGGTCAATCTTGCTCTCAATAGAATTACCCCCATCATCTCTGATGATAATATATACTCGTTTGCCACTATACTCCTGCTGCGAAAGCTGCTCAATCCTGTTCCCCTTAATTTCTATTCTGATTCCATCAAGACAGTTTAATTTTCTTCCCAAATTACTTCGCTCTATTGCTTTAAGTACAATATCCTGACACACACGTGCATCAGCGTTTCGTTCTGAATAGCCTGTAGATCTGTATTTTTCTGTCATTTCCTCCAAATTTATCATCAAAGTACCTCCATCTGTAAAATTTCAAGCACCTTATTACTCTTCGGTGCCATCAATGCATAATCCTGAATCTTCTGTATATCCAAGCGTGGAAGTATTTTTCGATAATTTAGAATAATTTCCTTATAGTAATCAAAAGGCAGCTTACTTTTATATCGTACAAGTTCAATAAGCATACGTTCTTTATTGTAAATTCGTATGTCATAACCTTTGTAATCAGCAGTTTCAATTCCTTCCTCAAAAAAATCATCCGGAACAAAATATTGCTTTACTCTTTTATTCTTGATTTTCGTGGCATCACGTGTTGTTGCCAGGTCGCATTCATCTGGTATTACATCGGTTAAACCATGAAAGAAAAAAGCACTCTTCATCGTTACAACTGTATATGGATACTTATAGACAAACATCGCAATCTCTGGAACATATTTCTTTTCCGAATATATTCCTTTTCCAACCTTAAATAACTCGCCCTCTTCTATTTTTTTTCAATAAAATAATCTGACCCATATTTTTTAAGACATTCCGCACGTGTTTTCATAGCTTCTGCCTCCTCATTTAGAAATTAATCCGCATTTTTTAATATTTTGCGGAGTTTTTTCTAAATTATACTATGGGCAAAGGTATTCGTCAATATTTCTTTTTTGAAAAAATCTGTCCTTTTCTTATTTATTTTTGGAAATCCTTACATCCTCATTCCGTGAGACTGTTTTCGGAAGATTCCCCAGCTTCCTGATAATCACTGCAAACACCGGCACCACAATCAGCGTCGCTGCCAGCCAGGCCGCCGGGTCCGCAATGCACACGCCGGTAAATCCAAGTCTGGGCACCAGCAGCAGGGAGACCAATCCTCTTGCAATCAGCTCGCTGATCCCTGCAAATACGGCTATGCCGCTGTAGCCCAGGCCCTGGATGGTCATCCGGGTACAGTTCAGAATCGCAAGCATCCAGAAGAAAACGCCAAGCCAGGTCATATAGTGCTGCACCTCTGCAAGAACTTCCACCTCGCTCCGCTCCACAAACATCCAGGCAATTACAGATCCGGCCGTTACCAGGAGAATCCCCATAAGCACAGCATAAATAAACCCGATCAGGATCCCGCTGCCCAGCCCCTTCCTGATCCGGTCAATCCTGCCTGCCCCCAGGTTCTGGCTGCCAAAGGTAGCGCAGGCAGTGGCCAGGGCCTCAAAGGGGCACATGGCCAGCTGCTTCACCTTGGCTCCTGCTGCAAAGGCGGAAACATACAGGACATCCAGCCCATTCACGGCGCTCTGCAGCATAATGCTGCCAATGGCAGTCACCGAAAACTGCAGGCCCATGGGAAATGCCGTCCAGGCCAGCTCTCCCAGATACCGCCCCCGTACTCTGCGCTCCTCCTGATTGGAACGCAGCACCTCGTAGGTGCGCCTCATATAGAGGAAGCAGAGGATTCCGGCCACCGCCTGAGCCGTGATCGTAGCCCAGGCAGCGCCGGCAATCCCCATCTGAAAGCCAAGAATAAAGAGGAAATCAAGCCCGATATTCAAAAATGTGGACAGCACCAGGAAATAAAAGGGCGTCTTGGAATCACCCAATGCCCGGATCACCCCAGAAACAACATTGTACAAAATCGTAAAGGGGATGCCCAGGCAAATCACAAAAAAGTAATCATAGGAGCCTTGGAAAATCTCAGCCGGCGTTTTCATCCAGGTAAGGATATTGTCGCAGAGTATCGTCGTCAGCAGGGTCAGCACTACTGCAAGCCCTGCGGACAGATAGGCTGCATTCATCACATAGGCCCGCATGCTGTCATAACGCTTTGCCCCAAACTGCCGGGCCACCGGAATGGCAAGGCCATTGCAGGTTCCCAGCGCAAAGCCGATAATCAGAAAATTCACAGGCCCTGTGGCCCCCACGGCAGTCAGCGCAGACAGGCCCAAGGCCCGCCCCACAATCACGGTATCCACCATATTGTAGAGCTGTTGGAACAGATTTCCGAAAATCAGCGGAATGGCAAATTGCCAGATCAATTTCATGGGACTGCCGCTGGTCAAATCCCGGGTGCCGCTTTTTGTCACTTTGTTTTCCCCCTGCCTGTCGCTGATTTCTCTCATGGTTTATCCCATTGCACGCTGCTGCTCTATCTCATGGTTTATCCCATTGCACGCTGCTGCTCTATCTCATAGTTATCCCCACACCAGCACGGTGGCTCCGTAGGTAAGCCCTGCCCCAAAGCCGGACAACACCAAGCGGTCTCCCTTATGAATACGCCCTGCACGGTTCAGCTCATCCAGCAGCACCGGGATCGTAGCTGAGGACATATTGCCCAGCCGCTGGAGGTTCATGGGGAATTTGTCAAGCTCCGCCCCCAGCCGCTTGGCTGCTGCGGCAATGATCCGCTCATTGGCCTGGTGAAGCAAAAACAGATCTACATCCTCCACCGTAAGCTCTGCCTGCTCCAGTGCTGCCAGAATGCAGGCCGGCACCTGCCTGGTGGCAAATTTGTATACCTCACGGCCATCCATGTGCACATAGGGCCCTGCACACGCCTCCGGCTGCTCCGGCAAAAATGGATTCTGCACTGGCCGTTCCTGGCAGGAGAGCACGCTGCCCTTACTGCCGTCCGCCCCCTGCAGGAGCGCCTCCACTCCGGCTGTCCGTCCGTTTTCGCAGATCACATCCTCATTCGCCGCCTCCACGAAGACTGCTCCGGCGCCGTCTCCAAACAGCACGCAGGTGCTCCGGTCGCTCCAGTCCACCAGCTTGGAGATCACCTCGCTGCCCACCACCAGGGCATTTCGGTAGATTCCTGCCTTCAGATAAGCATATACCGTGTCAAGGGCAAACAAAAATCCGGCGCAGGCAGCATTCAGATCGAAGGCTGCCGCCTGGGACGCCCCAAGCATGCTCTGTACCTGGCAGCCGCAGCAGGGCAGCAACAGCTCCGGCGTGCAGGTAGCCACCAGAATCAGCTCCACCTCCGAAGCTGTCTTTCCCGCCATGTTCAATGCCTGCCGGCATGCGTCCGCAGCCAGAGCTGCCACTGTCTCCCCGGTGGAGATCCTGCGCTCTCCAATGCCGGTCCGCTCCCGAATCCACTGGTCAGAGGTATCCACAAGCTCTGTAAGCTCCGTATTCGTTACTGTCCTTTGGGGCAGCGCGCTGCCCGTTCCGCTTATCCTGATGGTCATTCTGACTGTTCCTCCGTTTTCCTATTTGCTGCAAACCTATCTCTAAAATCTCCGGAAACGCTGATAACGCTCCTGGGCAATTTCCTCGCCTGTTTTTCCGGTATATTTCTCCAAAAATTCCCGGATATGCTCCTTCATAAACCCGGCAATGGCCTCTGTGGTGTTCTCATCAGCCCCGCCAAATTCCGGTATAATGCGCTCAATCACGCCGAGACGCAAAAGATCCTGAGCCGTGATATTCATCACCTCACTGGCCTCCTGGGCCCGGTTGGCATCCTTCCACAAAATGGAGGCAAAGCCCTCAGGGGAAAGAATGGAATAGGTGGCGTTCTCCATCATCCATACCTCATTTCCCACTGCTGTGGCAAGAGCCCCGCCGCTTCCGCCTTCCCCAATGAGAATGCACAGCACCGGAACCTTCAGCCCAGCCATTTCCAGAAGATTTCTGGCAATGGCCTCCCCCTGGCCCCGCTCCTCGGCCTCAATGCCGCAAAAGGCGCCGGAGGTGTTGACAAAGCTGATGATCGGCCGGTTGAATTTTTCCGCCTGCTTCATCAGGCGCAGGGCCTTCCGATATCCCTCCGGAAGGGGCATCCCGAAATTCCGCTCCTGGCAGTCCTGCAGGTTCTTGCCCTTCAGGTCTGCAATCACCGTTACCGGCTGACCCTCCAGAAATGCAATCCCGCCGATCAGCGCCTTGTCGTCACGGTAATTCCTGTCTCCGTGGGCTTCCACAAACACATCAAAAATATGATTCATATAGTCCGTGGCCGCGGGACGCTCCACCTGCCGGACTGCCCGCACCTTTTCCCAGGCGCTGCGGGGCTTGGAATAGCTCATCTGCTCCTTCAAAAGCTCGCTGAGCTCAAAATGGAAGCCTGTCTCCGCCCGGAAATCGGCATAGGTGTTCTTCCCTGTGCACTGATGGGATTTGATCAGGAAATGAATGGTTTTTTTCAGATTCTGCCGCTCCACAATGCCGTCTGCAAATCCGTGCTCCACCAAAAATTCGGCTGTCTGGAAGCCCTCCGGCAGCTCCTGGCCAATGGTCTGGCGGATCACCCTGGGACCGGCAAAGCCCACAAGAGCCCCCGGCTCTGCCATAATCACATCCCCCAGCATGGCAAAGCTTGCCGTCACCCCGCCTGTGGTGGGATCTGTCAGGATGGAACAGTACAAGAGCCCTGCCTCTCCGTGCTTCTGAATTGCTGCAGAGGTTTTGGCCATCTGCATCAGGGATACGATTCCCTCCTGCATCCTGGCCCCGCCGGAGCAGCAGAACAGAAATACAGGCAGACGCAGCTGGGTGGCGCGCTCAATGGCCATTGTGATCTTCTCGCCCACCACATGTCCCATGCTGGCCATCAGGAAACGGGAATCGCAGACACCCAGAACAATGTCATTTCCAAATACCTTACAGCGGCCTACGGTAACAGCCTCCTTTAAGCCCGTCTTGTCCCTGGCCGCCGCCAGCTTATCCTCATACCCCTCATAATCCAGGGGATTGCTGACCTCCAGATCCTCAAACCAGGGTTCAAAGCTCCTGGGATCTGCCACCATTTTGATTCGGTTGTTGGTTTTCACCCGGAAATAACCGCCGCACTCATAGCAGATATATTTTTTCTTTACCACCTGGGCCCGCTCCACCAGCTTCCCGCATTTGGGGCACTTGATCAGGCTCTTATCCTCTGCTGCCTCGCTCTGCTGCTTTCTGGCCTGCTCCTCCTGGATTTCTTTTGTTTCCTTTTTCAGCTTTTCCTCCAGCCTTCTGTTTGCATTGGCCAGATTTGACGGAAATTTCCTCTGAAATCTGATATATTCCAATTTGCCCATAACACCCTCCTGTCAGCCGATGGCAAAGGTCAGCTCTGCCTTGCATACAAGCTTTCCGTCCACAGTAGCCACCGCCTCGCCCACACCAATGGGGCCCTTCACCTTTATAATCTTCATTTCCAGCATCAGTACATCACCCGGATGTACCTTCTGCTTGAAACGCGCCTTGTCAATGCCCACAAAATAGGCTGTCTTTCCCTTCCAATCCGGCAGATCAAGAATCGCCACCGCCCCCACCTGGGCCAGCGCTTCAATAATCAGAACCCCCGGCATGACGGGATTTCCCGGAAAATGTCCGGCAAAATACGGTTCGTTGAAGCTAACGCATTTCTTTCCCAAGGCCCGCGTCCCCGGCTCCAGCTCCTCAATGGTGTCAATCAGCAGGAACGGATGCCGGTGGGGAATAATCTCCATAATTTCCTTTGCTGTATATACGGACATGGCATCTCCCTCTTTATTCTGAATATTTTTTGATCAAAATACTTGCATTGTGCCCGCCGAAGCCCAGAGAATTGCTGAGCGCATAGGTGAAGCTCTCCTCCCTGCTCTCCCGGCAGTAGTCGAGATCCATCTCCTCCTCTGTCTCCTGAAGGCCTACGGTCTGGTGGATATAGCCCTCCTGAAGCTCCTTGACACAGGTGATGAATTCCACAGCCCCTGCCGCACCCAGAAGATGCCCAATCATGGATTTGGTGGAATTGATCCGAATCTCCTTTGCATGGTCCTTGAATGCAAGCTTGATGGCTCTTGTCTCAAAAAGATCATTGTAGGGAGTGCTTGTGCCATGGGCATTGATATAGGTAATATCCGACAGCTCAAGACAAGCGTCCTTCACTGCATTTACCATGGCAACCGCTGCCCCTGCCCCGTCGTCAGCTGGGGAGGTGATGTGATACGCGTCGGAGGAACAGCCATAACCCACAACCTCTGCGTAAATATGCGCGCCCCTGTTCCTGGCGTGCTCCAGCTCCTCCAATACTACAATCCCTGCGCCCTCGCCCATCACAAAGCCGCTTCTGTCCTTGTCAAAGGGAATGGAGCAGCGGGCAGGATCCTCGCAGGTAGACAGTGCAGTCAGAGCGGTAAAGCCTGCAACCCCAAGGGGCGTGATGGCGCTCTCTGTTCCGCCGGCCACCATAATGTCTGCATCTCCATACTGGATCGTCCGATAGGCCTCCCCAATGGAATTGGTGCCTGTAGCACATGCCGTGACAACATCAATACTCTTTCCCTTCAGCTGAAATGCAATACTGACATTTCCTGCTGCCATGTTGGAGATCATCAGAGGCACAAACAGGGGGGCAATTCGGGCGGGGCCTTTTTCTACCAGCCTTGTGTGCTCCCGTTCCATAGACTGCAGGCTTCCGATGCCGCTGCCCACGGCACAGCCGGCCCGGTAGGGATCCTCCTTGGCCATATCAAGCCCTGCATCCTCCATGGCTTCCTTGGCTGCCGCCATTGCAAACTGTGAAAACAGCTCCATGCGGCGGGCCGCCTTTTTATCCATATAATCTGCGGCATTGAAGTCCTTGACTTCAGCAGCCAGCTTGCATTTATAATCGGCAGCATCAAAGCTGGTGATGGGGCCAAAGCCTGTTTTTCCCTGCCTGATACTGTCCCAAAATGTATCTACGCTGTTTCCAATGGGCGTAATCGCCCCCATTCCTGTCACTACTACTCGTTTTTTCATGTTAGCAACCCTACCCTTTCTATTACATGCACATGCCGCCGTCTACACACAATACCTGGCCGGTGATATAATCAGAACCCTCTCCTGCCAGGAACAGCACGGCATCTGCAACCTGTTTGGCAGTTCCCGTCTTTCCCATGGGAATCTGTCTGGAAAGCTCAGCCCTGGCTGCCTCTGTCAAGTCCCGGGTCATATCTGTATCAATGAAGCCCGGCGCCACTGCATTGACCTGGACGTTGCGGCTTGCCAGCTCCCTTGCCACGCTCTTGGTAAGCCCGATCAGCCCTGCCTTGGAGGCGCTGTAGTTGGACTGTCCCGGATTTCCCGCCACTCCGCTGACAGAGGAAATATTGATAATCTTGCCGCTCCGCTGCTTCAGGAAGCTGCGTGAAAAATGGCGGATCATATGGAAGGCTCCCTTCAGGTTGGTATCCAGCACCTGATCGTAGTCAGCCTCGGACATCCGCATAATCAGATTGTCCCTGGTGATTCCCGCATTGTTTACCAGGATATCCACCCGCTTATATGTTTCCAAAACCGTCTTTGCAAATGCCTCGCAGGCCGCAAAATCAGATACATCACATTGGATGGCCTCGGCGGCTCCTCCCTTTTGGATGATCTCCTCCGCCACAGCCTGGGCTGCTGTCTTTGATCCGTTATAATTTACTACCACGGCGGCGCCATGGGCTGCCAATGTCAGGGCGATTTCCCGGCCAATGCCTCTTCCTGCCCCTGTCACTACTGCGATTTTTCCTGTCAACATCCCAATTCCTCCAAAACCTTATCCAGATCGGAAAGCTTATCTACATTCATACATTTCACGGTTCTGTCAATCCGTTTCAAGAAGCCGCTTAAGGTTTTGCCAGGGCCGATCTCCACAAAGGTGTCAATCCCCAGCTCCAGCATTTTTTCCACCGACTGCTGCCAGCGCACGGAGCTGGAAACCTGACGCTTGAGCAGGTCCCGGATGGGCCCCTGCTCCGTCACCTCAAGAGCCTCTACATTATTGATATAGGGAATCGCCGGATCCCTCAATGTGATTCTATCCAGCACCTGTCCCAGCTTCTCCCCGGCTCCTGCCAGAAGCTCTGAGTGGAAAGGCCCGCTGACCGTAAGGGGAATGCAGCGTTTGGCCCCTGCCTGGGACAGGGCGGCCGCTGCTGCCGCTACGGCCTGCGCCTCCCCGGTGATCACCATCTGGCCCGGACAGTTGTAATTGGCCACGGAAACAATCCCTTCTGTCTCCTGACAGACCTTTTCCACCAGCTCTGCCTCAAGTCCCAGCACTGCCGTCATGGCGCCGCCGGTGGGATATGCCTCCTGCATGAAAATCCCCCGCTTGCGAATCACATGGAACAAATCCTTGAGATCCATTACATCTGCCGCTGCCAGCGCACCATACTCTCCAAGGCTTAGACCGGCTGTCATCTGGGCAGATATTCCCCTGGATTCCAGCACCTTCAGGATAGCCACCTCTGTGGTCAGCATTGCGATCTGGGTATATTCTGTAATATGTATGTTCTCATTTTCCGTAAAACACAGGTCCTCCATATGAAGTCCCGAGGCCTCTGCGGCCTGCCGGTATACCTCCCGTGCCTCTGGATATGCATCGTAAAATTCCTTTCCCATCCCTACATACTGGGATCCCTGTCCCGGGAAAATAAATGCTATTCTGCTCATTTGACTTCGCTCCTGTTGTTGTGTTTTGCCCTTTGCTTCGGAAGAAATGTCCCTGTTCTTTCTGTCCTATGCCCTTCGGTTCAGAAGGGCTGTTCCCTGCTCCATGATTTCGGCTATGATTTCCCGGCAGCTCTGTTCTCGGCAGACAAGCCCTGCTATCTGGCCTGCCATAACCGTGCCGTTTGTCACATCGCCTTCCACCACTGCTCTTCGCAGGGAGCCCAAGGTCAGCTGTTCCAGCTCCATGAAATCAACGCCTTCTTTTTCCAGCTTCAGATACTCCTTGGTCATCTTGTTGCGGATACTGCGGACCGGATGACCGGTGGACATTCCGGTCACTGCCGAATCAATATCCTTTGCCTTGATTACCTTTGCCTTGTAATTCTCATGTACCGTGGACTCTGTGGCAGCTACAAACCGAGTGCCGATCTGCACGGCCTCTGCTCCCAGCATACAGGCTGCCGCAAAGCCTCTTCCGTCTGCAATGCCGCCTGCTGCAATCACAGGAATTTTTACGGAATCCACCACCTGGGGAACCAGCGCCATGGTAGTGATGGAACCGATATGGCCTCCGCTTTCCATGCCCTCTGCCACAACGGCATCTGCCCCGCCCCGCTCCATCAGCTTGGCCATGGCAGTACTGGCGACTACCGGGATCACCTTGACGCCGGCTTCCTTCCACAGGCTCATGTATTTTCCGGGATTCCCGGCCCCTGTGGTGACAACCCTCACGCCTTCTTCTGCAATCACCCGTGCAATCTGATCTGCTTCCGGGTTCATCAGCATCAGGTTCACGCCAAAGGGACGGCTCGTCTGCTCCCTGGTTTTACGGATCTGCTCCCGTACCCACTCTGCAGGCGCTCCGCCGGCCCCGATAATGCCAAGGCCGCCGGCCTCGGACACTGCCGCTGCCAGATGATGTTCCGCCACCCAGGCCATCCCGCCCTGGAGCACCGGATATTCAATTTCCAATAGCTCTGTTACTCTTGTTTTCATGACAGCTCCGCCTATTCTTCCACGCCCTTATCCTTCATGTACTGGATCACTGCTCCCACAGTAGTGATGCCTTCCAGGTCCTCGGAGGGAATCTCCACATTGAATTCCTCCTCAAAGGCCATCACTACTTCAAAAAGATCCAGGGAATCTACCTCAAGATCCTCCTTGAAGCGTGTCTCCTCTGTGATATCTCCTGTGTCAATGCCTAACTGATCTGCAATAATCTCTTTTACTTTCTCTAACATGATGTTCCATCCTTTCCTATTATTTTATGTATGTTTTCTTTTGCTGCAATATACTTTGATACTCAAACTATCTGCTTGCTATAAATTATCATAATTTTTCCTGTGTGTCAATACTTTTTTTCACGCAAAATAAGGCCGCTGTACAAAACGTTACTATTCACGGCCCGGGGGCCGCTCATAGTAACGATTCGGGGCGATATTCCGAATTTTGCTACGCAAAAATCGCCCCTCACTCCTGAATCATGTTCTCACGGAATGCGCAGCTAGTGCGCATTCCTGACCCATGAAAAGTAACTACAAAATCTCAAATCCCATGTACAACAACCTTATTCACAAATTCAGATCGATAGAACCACTCCCCCAGCTACTGCTCCATCTGCCTGCCCAGAAATCCTGCCGCCACCTGGGCAAGCTTCAGCTCTGCCTCAGTCGGCTTTGCTTCCTTTTGGTACAGCACCACAGACCCAATGGCATCCCCCTCGGAAATCACTGTGCAGACTGCCTGCCCCTCATGCTCCTCCTTGTCGTCCAGGGTGACCTTTACATACTGTTTCTCATCCCTGGCAGCCACAAAGCTTTCCCGATCCTCAATGACTGTCTCCAGCTGCTTGCTTAAGGGCTTTCCGTCAAATTCCCGTTTTCCGCTTCCTGCTGCTGCAATCACATGATCCCTGTCCGTAATACATACCAGGCATCCGCTGGTGGAGGCCAGCGCCTCTGCATACTGGCCGGCAAACTGTCCAAGCTCGCCAATGGGTGAATATTTTTTCAAAATGATCTCGCCTTCCCGGTCCGTAAAGATTTCCAAAGGATCTCCCTCCCGGATCCGGAGCGTCCGGCGAATCTCCTTTGGAACTACTACTCTTCCAAGGTCATCTATTCTTCTCACAATTCCCGTTGCTTTCATAAATAAAATTCCTCCATTTACATTTTCTGCCGTTAGTATTTGTAAATGGGGGAATTTTATACTTTGATTTTAACATATTTGCCAATGCAACTCAGATCTGTCCACAGGCTGCATATTTCAAAATTGCAATCGCTTCCCGCAGGTAGAGGTTGGGAATCGTAAACCACATAATCTCCGCTCCAAGGCCTTCCACCTGGGTAAGTCCCTGCTTTTTGGCAATCATGACACCGCGAAATACATGGAAATTACTGGTGGCAATCACAACAGAGGCATGCTCCAGATCTGCCTTTTCCCGGGAAAACCGTATATTTTCATCCGTATTCCTGGACTGATCCTCCAAGAGCATCCGCTCCGCCGGAATGCCTCTTTCCAGCAGATAATCTGCCATGGCCCTGGCCTCGGAGACCTCCTCCCCGGTTCCCTTCCCTCCGGAAAGGATCACTCTTGTATCCGGATTCTCCGTCAGATAGTCATAGGCTACGTCCAGGCGCCTGGCGAGATTGTAGGAGGGCTCTCTTCCCCGGACCTGCGCTCCCAGAACAATGAGGTAGTCAGCCCCGGGCTTCGGCCGTTTCACGCTGTAGGTGATACAGATTCCTTCCGCGATCAGTACTGCAATTATGCAAATAACAGCAATACTGTATAGTGCAATCCGAATCCATTTCGGCCAGGCCTTGATCCATTGAAGCAATGGTTTTTGGAAAATGGACAGCAGGAGAAGCAGGATTCCCAAAAGAAGCCAGACATAGGTAAACAGGTTTGATAAACCGGTAAGCACTGCATAGGAAACAAAATACAACAGGCTCAGCAGGCCTAGGGTAATGCCTATTTTCTTAAGCATGATCATTCTCCTTTCAAAATCAGGAATCTCCCGCCGCAAGCTCCTCTTGGAACCTGCAGCGGGAGATTTTCATTCAAGATATTCTCTCCGCAGTCTATATTGGGATATTCCGGCCTAAGCCCTGGTCATTTCCCGCAGGCTGTCCGCCCATTCCCTGCATTGCCCAATGCTGTGATAATAAGCAAGTAACAGGAACAACGCCATGCAGGCAATGCCCTTCCGTACAACTCCTCCTCTGGCTGCCCAGCGGCTCAGACGGGAAATAAGAACATCCTTTTTCTCTTCTGTCATTCCCCGCTCGCCGTTCTGGAAGTACAGCAGCAGATAGGTGAAGCCTGCTATCATACCAAGAGTTGCGTAAATCTCCACATGGCTAAACTCTCCGGTCTGGGGCTCCCCCGGCAGCGGCCGTACATCAGCTCCGCTTCCCGTATCCTTTACGATATTATTTCCGATACTTCCAAGCCCCGGCCTTCCGGTACTTCCAATTCCCGAATTCCCGGTATTTCCGCCCCAGCTGCCTCCTGGATTCCCAGTCCCGCCGCCGATGCTTCCGGTATTTCCCGCATTAAACAGCGAGTCAAGAATGTTGCTTATATTCGGATATCCGGTATTTCCATTGCCAGGATTCCCGGGATTGCTGCCTCCTGGATTGCCTCCTGGATTCCCGGGATTGCCTCCTGGATTTCCAGAATTGCCAGGGTTGTCACCGCCCGGATTAGTTCCGTCCCCGGTTCCGGTGTTTCCGTCTCCTGGATTAGTTCCGTCTCCTGGGTTATTCCCGTCTCCCTGGTTATCTTCGTCTCCGGTTCCCGGATTATCTTCCGGCTCCTTCTGAATATTAACACGAATTTGTTTTTCACTGACATTCCCGGCATTATCAACAGCTTTGATCCGTAGCGTATGTATACCTTCCCCGGCTATGGTTACCTGGAAATGATGACGTTCCAAAATGCTGCTGTTAAAGGTATCGGCAGGAAGCTCAATCCATCTGCCGTTATCAATCTGGTAGGATATGGTTTTCAGTCCGCCGGAAATCATATCCTTCAGAGCATCCTCCACGTTCACATTCACAGTGGCATTGTCATTGAAAATGGTGGTGCTGTCTGCCGAGAAGTTGATCTCCGGAGCATGATCCTCTACGATAACACCGCCCTTAACGGTCAGTATCTTCTTGAGAGAGGTATTTCCGGCATTGTCCTTGCCCACCAGGGCAATGGAACCCTTGTAACCCTTGTCAAGGGTAAACTGGACATAGGTCTTGCCTCCCTGCCGCAGGACACGGACAGTTCGTACCTGACCCTGGGACAGATCAATGTCAAATCCCTCTTCCAGATCTGTATTCGGATACAGAACATATTGGGCATTCAGCATTCCAGAGCCTTCCTCTGTCACCGGAACAGTAATTGTCAGACCTGTTTTGCCAATGAACCAGTCAAATACGCTGTTATATCCTTCCCCGAATTCCGGCTCTCCAAAGACTGGCGCGATATCATCCTTCCAGTCTGCAAGCAGGGTGGTGTCCTCATCAAAGGTTGCTTTATCTTGATGATAGAAGATCTTATTGCCGTTTTTGTCCGTGGTGTACCATCCATTAAAGGAATACCCCGGCCGGCCGGGCCTCTTGGAAAGGTCAAATTGCGGTTCTACATACTTTACCTCTGTTCCTGAAACAACGATCACATACCGATCCAACGTCTCCGCTCCAGGCCCCTCTCCTCCTTCGTTTGGATCAAAGGTCAGGGTAACCTGCTTCTCCTTATATACGCCGTAATATGTCGCTGCGCCTGTAACGGAAATGAGCTCTCCCGGCTTGATGATCGTGCCGCTGCCATCCGGAGAGGTACTCCATCCCACATGTTCCAGTCCGTTCCGATCCTCCAGCTGCGGTGCCGGAACCTCTCCTTTGACACAGGTATCTTCATGCTTGCCGATATTGTTTCCAGACCAGAAATCCAGTACGACATCTTCCCCATAGACAGGATACAGCGTCACATCTGTCTCTGTATTAATAATGGGATCTTTACCCTTATAAATAATTTCTCCGTTTTCGCTGGTGGACCATCCAACCAGAGTAGATCCGTCTATGTTCAAATCATCCTCGCTAGGTGCGCCGTCCACATATATAACCTCGGTGTATTTATTGCCAAGCGATGTGCTGCCATGTATATTGAGATAGGCTGTTCCCCTACGGGTCACAGGCTGCCCTTTGACATAATAGGTCACAGTGATTTCTTTTTTGTAAAGGCCATAATATTGTCCGTTTTGACTAATGGTTTCTCCAGCCTTTTTCGCATCTGTGTCATTTACATTATGCGTACCGGTAACCCAGCCTACAGCATCCCAGCCATTAATCTCTTTTAAATCCGGAAATATAGCTGGGTCTGTAACATTTACAAAATTTCCCTCTTCTCCGGAATAGAAGTTAGAAGAATTACTATTCCCAGTAGTAACCTGTGCCACATTCAACGCATTGGAAATCTGGAACAACAGCTCTTCCATTTCATTCATGGAATCCTCTTCCACAGGTGCATCTGAATCATCAGCTGCACCCGGCGCCTGATTATCCGCCATTCCTTCTCCCTCTGCACCCGCATTGTCAGCAGGCACATCCTGTTCCGGATCCTTGGGCTGCTCTCCTTCCTCCGGCTGATCTCCCTCCTCCGGGGCATCATTGCCATCCTCGGCAGGCTCCTTGGGTGTATCCGGCTGGTCCGCAGATCCCTCCTCCGATGGGTCCGGATCCTCTGTCTCTTCTCCATCCCCCGGTTCTTCCTGATCAGAATCCTCTGTCTCTTCTCCCTCTTCCGCAGGATCCTTGGGCTGGTTCTCCCCCTCTGTATCAGAAGGCTTATCTGCAGGATCGCCATCCTCATCGGTCCCGGCATCCGAGCCGCTGTCCTCTCCCTCTTCCGGAGCCTCGCCCGGGTTCTCTGTCTGGTTCTCCTGGTCATCCCCTGCTTCCGCCTCCGGCTGTTCCGCATCCCCGTTCTCTGCTTCACTGCCATCCTCGTTATTTGCAGAATTCCCGTCCTCCTGATCCGCCAGGCCGTCCTCCGGTGTCTCTGCCAGACTGCCGTCTGCCATCGGCGCGCCCTGCTCCGGCTGCTCCACCATCGTATACTCCAGCGTCTCCTCGTCCTCTGCCTGGGCAGACATGGCCGGCCATATACAATACTCCACAGGCGTTGATACAACCACCAGACAAACACAAAGCAGACATCCCCCTAAACGTTGCAAAAATGAACGTTTTTTCGGTTGCGTGGAATTCCCCGGATGAGTATCCACTTTCTTCTGATCCATCATTTTAACACTCCTTCAGCTGAATTTTTGCTTGTATGTTCCTATTGTTCTAACCACAAAATCTGGTAGAACCTCTTATTAGGAATTATACACTAAATTGCCGTTTACTTCAACCTGTAATTTCATTCAAAATGGGAAAGAGACCCTGAATAAGAAAAGGACGAAAAGTCCCCCCTGGGCTTTCCGTCCTTTTCCTATAAAATATATTTGCTGTTATCCCTGAATTGAGATATATTTCTTCTCCTCCACCGACTTCTCTACATGCTTCGGGACATTGAGGATCAGCACGCCGTTATCAAATTTTGCGGAAATATCTTCCTGCTTCACATCCTTCCCAACATAAAAGCTCCGGCTGCAGGTTCCGTAAAACCGCTCTCTGCGGATATATTTCTTGTTGCTGGTATCCTCTGTGGAGCTCTCGCTTTTTGCCGAAATAACGAGATAGCCGTCCTTGAGCTCTGCCTGTACATCCTCCTTCTTATATCCGGGAAGATCAATGCAGATCTCATAATCATTCGCTGCTTCCCTGATGTCAGCCTTCATAATGCTGCTGGATGGCGTGGCATATCTCATTCGGCCATTTGGCATGCTATTAAAATCATCAAAAAAATTATCCAGTAAGCTCTCTCCAAATATACTTGGCATTAACATAAATCATTCCTCCTTTATTTTCTGCCCTTGGCTTTTATGTTTCCTTCTGCTATTGCTTTTTTCTTTCTGATATTGTTATATCACATTTATTAGCACTCGTCAATATCGAGTGCTAATAATTTATAGAATGTTTATATTATAAAGGCCTTGAAAATAGGATATCCATTTTATCAAAAATCATTCTCTATCCCTATTTCGCCCCCTGTTTTTGAAATATAGATCTCTTCTGCCTCCTGCTGCATTAAGATCAGTCTTTGCTTCATTCCCTCCAGCTGTTCAATGGTATCCGTAACGGCATTGAACAATAATAAGTAATTTTGATCCATAGTCTTAACCTCCTTTTTGACAAATTAACATATTTTTTATGCAAAAAATGTCGAAAGCAGTCAGAATAAGGAACGTTTTGGCCGATTACCCCCTGCCCCACATACCGGAGGGCCTATGCGCAAAGAAAGGAACAGGAAACCGTCATGGTTCTCCTGTTCCTTTCTATTCATTCCTAACCTTATCTAAATCACAATATACTTCAAAATAAAGAGCACTGCCAATACATACATCAGTACCGTAATGTCCTTGGCCTTGCCGCTGGCCAGCTTCAGCACCACATAAGAGATCACGCCCATGGCGATTCCTTCAGAGATGCTGTACATAAACGGCATGGCAATGATTGCAATAAATGCCGGAATCGCTTCCGTATAATCAGTAAAATTGATTTTGGTAACAGAGGTCAGCATCAAAAAGCCTACGATTACCAGGGCCGGAGCCGTTGCAAAGGAAGGGATCGCCAAGAAGATCGGCGATAACAGCAGGGACAGCCCAAACAGGATTGCAGATACAATACCGGTCAGACCTGTTCTTCCGCCTTCTGCCACACCAGATGCGCTCTCAACAAAGGTGGTAACTGTGGAGGTTCCCAAGATCGCTCCTGCAGAGGTTCCCACTGCGTCTGCCATCAAGGCGCCGCGGATCCTGGGCAGCTTCCCCTCCTTATCCAGCATATCCGCCTTGGAGGCCACGCCGATCAGGGTTCCCAGGGTATCGAACATATCCACAAAAAGGAAAGCAAACATAATAATTGCAAAATCAAAGGAAAGCACCTTGGTAAAATCCATCTTCATAAAGGTAGGCATCAGGCTGGGCACGCCCCAGCTGCTGAAATCCGGAAGCAGGCTGAAGGCCCCAAGCTCCGGGTTGGGCACATAGAGCCCTGTCAGCTGGCAGATAATGCCAAGGGCCCAGGTAATAAGAATGCCCCATAAAATATTGCCCTTTACCTTCTTCACAACAAGAATGGCAGTGATCAAAATGCCGATCAGGGCCAGAAGCACGGTAATCCCTACACTGCGGAAGGTTCCGGCGTCTACAGAGCCTTTAAAGGAAAATACGGTAACCAGAGTGGAGGAATCTACCACAATCTTTGCATTCTGCAGGCCGATAAATGCAATAAACAGGCCGATTCCCACGGAAACCGCATGCTTCAGATTCATGGGTATGGCATTGAAAATTGCCTCACGCACCTTGGTCAGCGATAAAATAATAAAGATAATACCCTCAATAAATACAGCCGCCAGCGCCATATGCCAGGTATACCCCATACCCAGGACAACGGTATAAGCAAAGTAGGCGTTCAGGCCCATGCCAGGCGCCAGTACAAAGGGATAGTTGGACAGCAGCGCCATCAGGCAGGTGGCCAGAAAAGAAGCCAGGGCCGTAGCCGTAAACACTGCTCCCCGGTCCATGCCGGACTCTGACAGGATATTGGGATTGACCGCCAATATATAGGCCATGGTCATAAATGTAGTAACCCCCGCCAATATCTCTGTTTTCACATCTGTTCCCCGTTCTTTCAAATGAAAGACTTTTTCCAAAAAGTTCATTCTCATAACTCCTTTCTCTCTCCAAAGAATCCCCTTAACGCCCCCGCCGCATAGGGAAAAGGAAGGCTTTTCCGGAACTCATCAGAGGTCACGGTTTCTGCGTCATTTCCAGTATATCAGATTAAGGCTCCAATTAGCAAGCCATACTGTCGCAAAATTTCTATGGTTTTCCTATTTCTTTCTGTTGTTTTTCTGATTTCTCTGATATACTATAGGTATTGAATTGCTGTTGTTCGATAAAGCATCCTGTATCATCAGGAATTTCCAGACAATGAAAGGAGTGTATGCACTATGCCCGGCTTTACCACACATTACCTCTTTGGGGTCAACGCATATAAGGACCTGAAAAATACTCCCTTGAAGAAAAATATCTGCGGCAATCACGCAGCCTACAGTCTGGGCCTGCAGGGGCCGGATCTGTTTTTTTACTATCTTCCCTCTTACGCCCTACACGAAAATAATATCGGTTCCACAGCCCATATTACAGAAACAGGTGTTTTTTTAGAGTATCTGCTGAAGAGTGTCAATCTGTTTCCGGACAAGAAGGAGGCTGCCATTGCCCGGGCCTATGTGATGGGGTTTATCGGCCACTATCTTCTGGACTGCAGCTGCCACCCCTACATCTACTGGCGCACCCACTACCAGGGACCGGAGGATTCCTACCATGGCCGCCATATGAATCTGGAGGTGGATATTGACACAGAGCTATTGGATTTTTACAAAAAAAAGCTTCCCTCCGGATTCCGCCAGCGCTCTACCATTTTGCTGACCCGCAGGGAGGTGCGTGTCATTGCCACGATTTTATATTATGTATATTCTATGACCTATCCGGATCTCAAGATCACCTACACAGCCATGCGTCTTGCCATCCGTTCCCTGCAGGTAGGGACAAAGCTCCTCTATGATCCCCATGGTAAGAAAAAGGTATTGATCCGGAAGCTGGAGGCCATGACCTTAGGCTATCCGCTGCTGTCCCCCATGATTGCCAGCGACTCTCTGCGGTTCCACACGGATCCGCTGAACCTTCTGCACCGCACCTGGAGGAATCCCTGGGAGCCCTCCCTGCACTCCGGAGCATCCGTCCTGGAGCTGATTGACGGGGCTCAGGAGGAATACCAGGCTCTGCTGCCCCAGATCTATCAGCTGTTTCTCACAGACAAGCACAGTGATGCGGAAAGGCAGCGGATGGCGCGGATCTTAAGAAAGCTTGGCAGCCGGAATTATCACTCCGGCTTGGCATAAGGGAGGGGGAAGCTGTATGGGATTTTATTTAAATCCGGATAATAAGGGCTTCTGGGAATCCATCCGCTCCCGAATCTATGTGGATAAGACCGGGCTGATTGCCCATACCAATGAATTACTCAACACAGCGGAAAAATTTGTCTGCGTCAGCAGGCCACGGCGCTTTGGAAAATCCATGGCACTGGAAATGCTTGCCGCATACTACAGCCGCGGCTGCAGTTCCAGGGAGCTGTTTCAGGGACTGCAGATCCAGGGAGAGCAAAGCTTTGAAGAGCACCTGAATCAACACAATGTCATCTATCTGAATATGCAGCAATTTCTGATTGAAGCTTCTCCTGAAGGGGTAACGGAATACCTGGAGCAGGAGGTTCTAAGGGAGCTGTACCAGGAATACGATGGTTTGCTGCAAGGGGATATATCCGGGCTTGCTCTTGCCCTGCGGCGGATCTATGCTGCAACAGGCCAGCAGTTTATATTTCTGATGGATGAATGGGATTGCGTGATGCGCGAACGGCAGGAATCTGCGGAAATGCAAAAACAATACCTGGATTTTCTGCGGAACCTTCTGAAGGATCAGCCCTTTGTAGCCCTTGCCTACATGACCGGGATCCTCCCGGTCAAAAAATACGGGCAGCATTCTGCACTCAACATGTTCTGGGAATATTCCATGACAGACCAAGGCATTTTTGAAGAATATACCGGCTTTACAGAACAGGAGGTACGGAAGCTGTGCCGGCAGTTTGATATGGATTTTGACGAAACCAGCAACTGGTATGACGGATACCAGCTGAAAAAATTCCAGCATGTTTATAACCCGCGATCTGTTGTGGGGGCCATGCGGTTCCGGGATTTCTCTAATTACTGGACCTCTACGGAAACCTACACTGCACTGAAGGTCTATATAGATATGGATTTTGATGGGCTTCGGTCTGATATTGTCCAGATGATAGGCGGCGCACATATCCGGGTAAACACCCGAAGCTTTCAGAATGACATGCGCACCTTTGAGACAAAGGATGACGTGCTGACGCTGCTGATCCACCTGGGATATCTTGGCTATGATTCTGTGAGAAAGGAAGCCTTTATCCCCAACCGGGAAATCATGGAAGAATTTGAGAATGCCATGAGCGTGGGCGGCTGGTCCGAGGTCATGCGTGTGCTGCAGGCCTCGGAGCATTTGCTGGAAGCCACACTCCGCGGCGACGAGACAGCTGTTGCAGCAGGGCTGGACCTGGCCCACACAGAGGTAGCTTCTATCCTAACCTACAATGACGAAAATTCCTTAAGCTGTGCCATAAGCCTTGCATACTATAGTGCAAGGAAGGATTACCGCATCATCCGGGAGCTCCCCTCGGGACATGGGTTCGCAGACGTGGTATTTTTACCCCTTCCCTCCTCCGGAAAGCCTGCCCTTGTAATAGAATTGAAATATGACCAATCTGCCGCCACTGCCATTTCACAGATTAAGGACAGGCATTACACTCAGGTGTTGGAAGACTACTGTGGTGAAATACTGCTGGTCGGCGTAAACTACAACAGAAATGATAAAAATAAGCCCCACAGCTGTCTCATCGAACACCTGACCCTTCCAGGAACTCCTCCACCTGGCCTTCAATAATCTTCATCAGCCGGGTCCTGGCCTCCACGCTGGCCCAGGCAATGTGGGGCGTAATCAGCAGGCGGCCGCTGTCCTGGATATCCCTTAACGGATTGTCTGCCGCCATGGGCTCCTTCGAGAGCACATCCAGCCCTGCTGCCCCAATCTCGCCATTTTGAAGAGCCTTTGCCAGATCCGCCTCCACCACAATGGGGCCCCGGCCAAGGTTCAGAAAAATGGCGTTTTTCTTCATCCGGGCAAAGGCCTCCCAATTCATCAGGCCCCGGGTGTCCTCATTCAGGGGCGCATGTATTGACAGGATATCGGACTGGGCCAGAAGCGTGTCAAAATCCACCTGCTGATATCCCTCCTGACGGTTCCGCCCGGAGGTGGAATAATAGATCACCCGGCAGCCGAAGCACTGGGCAATATCCGCAACACGCCGCCCGATATTCCCCAGACCCACGATCCCCCAGGTCATGCCGCTGATCTCATGGAAGAGATTGGCAAAATGGGAAAAGCAGGTATCTCCAATATACGCCCCGCTCTTGACATAGCTGTCATAATAGGGAAGCTTCTCCAGCAGATAGAACAGCATGGCAAAGGTATGCTGGGCCACTGACTGGGTGGAATACCCCGCCACATTGCGCCAAGCAATGCCCCGGCGGTCAAGGTATTCCTTATCCAGGTTATCCGTGCCTGTGGCGGTAACGCACACCAGCTTTAGCTTCTTCGCCCCCTCCAGAGTGCTCTCATTCATTGGGGTCTTGTTGATAATGGCCACATCTGCATCCCTAAGCCGTTCTCTCGTTTCCTCCAGATTGCAGTATGCATATTTTTCCACCTGGCCCAGCCGTTCAAAGCCGCCAAGATCTATATCCTCGCCTATGGATTTTACATCTAAAAATACAATTTTCATAAATTAATTCCCGATTTATTTTCTCTCTTATTCCTTGATTTTAGGATTATTAAGAATACTAAAAACTTTACTTTGGCCTGCGGATTCCTAAGAATACGAAAAACTTTACTTTGGCCGCCGAATCCCTAAGAATACCACAAATCCGGCTACCGTCACGCCGATCATCATGAAAATGGTGCTCATGTAGGATTGGCTGGCATCATACAGCTTCCCGGCAATGGTGGATGCAAAGGAGGCGATAATCAAGTTGGTGTTGATCAGCGAGAAATTCATGGCATAATTGCTTCTTCCAAAGAAATCACTGATAATTGCAGAGTTGGTGGGCGTTACCCCGCCATAAGCAAAACCGCCTACAATAAAGCCAACGACAATCAGTGCAAAAGCCCCTGTCTTCAGGGCCATGATCAGGATCACACCGGCTGCCACAAAGACAATCATATCAAGAATCATGGTCATCTGGTAGCCCTTCTTATCAAAAAGCCCGCCGAAAATCACACGGCCAATGCCGTTAAAAATGGAAATCAGGCCTACAACCGTGGCAATGGTTCCTGCCGCAATGCCGGTTCCCACCTGATTGGCAATGCCGTTGGCCTGGGACACCAGTGCAAGGCCTGCCGCGCTGATGAGAATGGCCCACACATAGTACAGCCAGAAAGCCGGCTTTTTCACCATCTCACCGGCCGTAATGTCGCTGGCCGGCTGACGGACTGCCTTCTTCTTGCCTCCCTCTGGAGGAACAAAGTCCGGCCCCGGCTTCACGAAGAAAAAGCTGCATATCACAAGGATTACAAAGATTACAACAGCCATTACCCGGAAGGTGGTTCTCCAGGCCAGAGGATTGCTCTCAGGGGTTACGGCTACAAACAGCTTGCCCACAATAAAGCTGGATAATCCAAAGCCCATCAGCAGGATACCGGAAATCAATCCCTGCTTATCCGGGAACCAGGAGGACATGGTGCTCATAACGGCATTGTAGGCAAAGCCGGAGCCCAGGCCTGCCAGGATGCCAAAGCCCACATACAGAAGGGCCACTCCGGTTGTCATGGATGCCACCAAAAATCCCACCAGGAACAAAACAGCGGCAAGCAGCACATACAGCTTGGGATTCACCTTTTTCGCCAGAATCCCGGCGATCAGGCAGCCGATACAGAACATGGCCATTACAATGGTAAAGGTCAGCGAAAGGGGCGCCTGCTCCACGTTCAGATCACGGTTGATTACGCTTCCCATCACAGACCATGCATACACAAGCCCTGCCATCAGAAGCACAATTACGCCCACAATGGCATAGACCCAACGGTTTAATTGTTTCATACTTATTCTCCTCTCTTTAAAAATCTGCCCTATAATAGCAATTATAGCGCAGATTTGACGTGTTACTTCTTATTATTATACATAACATTTTCCCATTGGGCAATGTGAAATTTTATAAAATCCCTTAAAATATGTCCAGGGGCTTTGTGTCAGAGCCACAATCCGCTGATATGGCTTTCGGGTTGGTTACTATTCACGGCCCGAGGGGCCGTTCATAGCAACGATTCGGGGCGATATTTAAAGTTTTGCTACGCAAAAATCGCCCCTCACTCCTGAATCATGTTCTCACGGAATACGCAGCCAGTGCGCATTCCTGACCCGTGAAAAGTAACTCGGGTTAGCGCTTTGAATTGCCCTGTCCTGATTTTATAATTGTGCCATGCGTTCTTCTATGATACAATATTGAACAACCAAAAGGAACGGAGATCATCATATGTCTAAACGCTTTAATGTCACCGGAGTGTGCATCCCAAAATTGCACTATATGGTAAATATGAAGGACAGAATAGATCAAATCATCACCGAATATGTAAAAAAGGGAGATTATTTTACCATCAACCGCGCCCGCCAGTTTGGCAAAACTACAACCCTGTATTTACTGGAAAAGCATTTGAAGCAGCAATATCTGGTGATACGTCTCAGTTTTGAGGCTGCCGATGAGCTGTTCTGTTCTCATGCCATCTTTGCCCGGGGGCTCATCCGCAGCATTCGCCGGGAATTAAAGAGGCAGGAAATTGATCCGCAGCTCCTGCAGCAATGGGAGCAGCCTATCTCCGATGATTTCCCATTTCAGGATCTCAGTGACCGTATTACGGAATTGTGCCAAAACAGCCATAACAAAATTGTACTTATGATTGATGAGGTAGATAAAAGCTCTGACAATCAGATCTTTTTGTCATTTCTTGGATTGCTTCGGAATAAATACCTGGATCAGAGACAGGAACAGGATATTACCTTTCATTCTGTAATTCTGGCCGGAGTCTATGATATTAAAAATCTGAAACAAAAGCTTCATCCCGATGCAGAGCCAAAATACAACAGTCCCTGGAATATTGCTGCGGATTTTACGGTAGATATGAGCTTCCATCCCCAGGATATAGCCGGAATGCTTTCCTCCTATGAGGAGGAGCATCACACCGGAATGGATATTCACACCTTCAGCCAGTGGATTTATGAATACACCGATGGCTACCCTTATATGGTCTCACGGATCTGTATGCTGCTGGATGAGCAGGTCGCCGGAAGCAGCGATTTTCCGGAAAAGGCCGACGCATGGACAAAAGACGGCTTTCTTGCTGCGATCCGTCTGTTTTTGCAGGATCCCAACACACTATTTGACGATATGTTCAAAAAGATAGAGGAATACCCGCTTCTGAAAGAACGGCTCAAGGATATCCTGTTCTGCGGTATGCATTATGCCTTTGAGATTACAAGTCCGATCATCAGCATTGGCGTTATGTTTGGATTTCTGAAAAATGTAAATAATTCTGTTGCCATTGCAAACCGTATCTTTGAGACCAAAATGTACAATATGTTTCTTTCTGAAGAGGAGCTGACAAATGGAATACAGCCCTTGGCCCAGGACGGCAGGTCTCAATTCTTTGTGCATGGAATGCTCCAAATGAATCTTGTTATGGAGAAATTTTACGAATATTATGAAGAAATATGCCAGAATTCCAATGAAAAATTTCTGGAGCATGAGGGCAGGCGCATGTTTCTTCTGTATCTGCGCCCCATCATCAATGGCGCTGGCAATTATTATATTGAAGCTCAGACCCGCGACCATACACGGACAGATGTCATTGTGGATTACAGGGGCAGGCGCTTTATCATTGAAATGAAGCTGTGGCATGGAAATGCCTACAACAGACGCGGGGAGCAGCAGCTATTTGAATACCTGGATTATTACAAAGAGGATACCGGCTATCTCTTAAGCTTTCATTTCAACAAAAATAAGAAAACCGGTATCCATGAGATCCAATTAAACGGGAAGCGGATTGTGGAGGTTGTGGTGTAAATCTCCACGCCTCCCCCCTCTTCCTGGCAGTCCTTATCTACTCTGTATCCCCTTGAAGCCCTTCGTCTGCTACCTGGCCAGATACTCCTTCAGGGCCCCCATCTGCTCCCTTGCCTGGCGGTAGCCCTCCTCATACAGCTTCACCAGCCGGTCAGCCCGTCCCTCCGTGCGCCCTACCCTGGGCGCCTGCCTGGGTGCGATCACAAATACCTCGCCGCGGCGCTCCGCCTCATACAGCTCCTTCATGCAGTCGTTATATTTCTGCGGACGTGTCCTCATGTCCTCCACAATCCTTGGATACATCTTGTATAATTTCCCGATCACACCTGCAGAAGGGTCCGCCTTCTTGACATAATCCCGCTCCCTGGTGAGAATCACAATATTCTTGTCACAGCCCTCGGCAATGGCCTGCTTGTAGGGCACGGAATCAGAAAGTCCGCCATCCAGATAGTAATGCCTCCCGATCTTCACCGGCTGGAACAGCACCGGAAGGGCACAGCTGGCCACCAGGGTGTCGAACTGCTCCTCCCGACGGGGCACCTCCAGATACTCAGGCTTCCCGGTATGGATGTTGGTCACGCAGGCCACCACCTTCCCCGGAAAACGTTCCAGAGCATCATAATCAAAGGGCAGCAGCTTGTGGGGAATCTCCTGGAACACAAAGGGGAGATTGTAGTAGCTGCGGTTCTTCCGGTTCAGCAAATGCTTTGCACCCATATACCGTTTATCTCCCATATAGCTCTTGGCCAGCTCCAGATTCCGGCCCTTCTGGCCGGACAGGTACGAGACGCCAAAGGCAATCCCGGCGGATACGCCGATAAAATAATCCGGCATGATGTTCTCCTCCAGCAGCGCATCGGTAACACCGCAGCTGAATATAGTCCTGCTGGCGCCGCCCTCCATGGTAATCCCAAGCTTCATAATAACACTCCTAACTCCTGCAATTTTTCTCCGATCAAATCAAGCTCCTCTTCCGTATCCGCCTCCACGGTATGATAATGGATCCCGCTGGTGAGATTCTTCAAGGGGCTGGATGCCCCGTTTTGTATTTCTTCCATAAACCGTTCTACATCCCGGCGGGATCTGATAGTTAAGTCTGCCTTTAACTTCCCGTACAACTGATGCTGGACAAATACATCCCGTACCCTGCCGCCCTGATCCACAATGGCATTCAGCTCCAGAGGGATCTGCCCGTCCGTATGATTCACGGAAAATATCCGCACAGCCCGGGGAGACTCCTGAATCAGATATCCCCGGGCTGTGGACAGGATCTGAATCTCGGAAGCCCGCAGCAGTGCAATATCCTGCACAATAACCTGACGGCTCACCCTAAGCTCTCTGGCCAGCGCAGCCCCGGACACCGGAGCCGGGGCTGACCGTATGATATTTAATAGTTCCTGTCGCCTTTCCTGTCCGCTCATTATTCCTCCTGATCCCCCCAATTCATCCGTCATGCCAGGCCGGTTCCCATCCATTCACCACCTATACTCCATCCTTCCTGCCCTCTGTGGGATGCAGATTCTTCATGGAGATATCCAAAATGGGGGCGGAATGGGTCAATGCCCCGCTGGATACATAGTCTACCCCAATTTCTGCTATTTTAGTAATATTTTCCCTGGTGATATTGCCGGAACATTCGGTCTTGGCCCTGCCAGAGGCCAGCTTCACGGCCTCCCTCATCTCGGCGGGGCTCATATTATCCAGCATAATAATGTCTGCCCCAGCCTCCAGCGCTTCCTTCATCATCTCCAGGTTCTCCACCTCGATCTCAATCTTCCGCACAAAGGGCGCGTAGGCCCTGGCCAGCTCCACAGCCTGGCGGACGCCGCCGGCAGCCCCGATGTGGTTATCCTTCAGCAGTACGCCATCTGACAGATTATAACGGTGGTTGCAGCCTCCCCCTGCCCGCACTGCATATTTTTCAAAAATACGGTTATTGGGCGTTGTTTTTCTGGTATCCAGCAGCTGAATCCCCGTGCCCTCCAGAAGCTGTACCACCTGATGGGTGTAGGTGGCGATCCCGCTCATCCGCTGAAGGTAATTCAGCGCCGTACGCTCCCCGGAGAGCAGCACCCGGATATCCCCCCGAAGGATTCCCAGCTTCTGGCCCTTCTTCACCTCATCCCCATCCGCACAGAAGAATTGGGCCTCGACTGCCGGATCCAACAGGGTAAACACCCGTGCAAACACATCAAGGCCTGCAATGATACCGTCCTCCTTGCAGATCAGCTCCACCTCACCGGGGGTAGGCACCGGCATCACGGCATTGGTGCTCACATCCTCACTGGAAATGTCCTCCCGCAGCGCCTGCAGGATTAAATTGTCAACATTCAAGGTCATTGTAATCGGATTCATCTCATTCACCCTTTCGTATCTCTTCCCAGATACGTTCCTTATTTATTTTAGCATATTGTTCCATATTTTCATAATCTTTTTTGTAAATTTCGTATCTCATCTGCAGCAGTTCCCAGCTCCAGACGCTCTTTTCTGCCGCTTGCGTTCCTCTGTAAGCGGATAATATCTGTCCCTTAGCCCTGGAATCTGCCGATTCCCGGCTTCTGCCCGCCGCCAGAGCCTCTGCTGCCCGCCTGGCAAAAACCAGGCTTTCCAGAAGGGAATTGCTGGCCAGCCGGTTGGCTCCATGGACCCCATTGCAGCTGGTCTCCCCAACGGAATAGAGATGCGCCAGAGAGGTGCGGCTGTTCAGGTCTACTGCCACGCCTCCCATAAAATAATGCTGAGAGGGCACCACCGGAATGGGCTCCTTTGTCACATCATAGCCCTCCTCCAGGCATTTCCGATAAATATTAGGAAAATGGGACAGGATCTGTTCCCGGGGAATCCGCTCCATGGACAGCCAGACACAGCTGGTCTTGTCTGTTTCCATCTGCTCCAAAATCCGCTTGGTGACAACATCCCGGGGCTGCAGCTCGTCCACAAACCGCTCCCCTCCCTTCTTATTATACAGCAGGGCTCCCTCTCCCCGCACGGATTCGGAAATCAAAAAACGGCGGCCTGGCCGCCTGGTATACAAGGTGGTAGGGTGAATCTGCACATAGCTGATATTTTTCACCGCAATGTTCCGGCGCAGGGCAATCGCCAGGGCATCTCCGGTCAAATGGGGATAATTGGTGGAATTTTTATAGATCCCTCCAATTCCGCCGCTGGCCCAGATTACATCCCGGGCAAAAATTGGCTGCAGCTCTCCCTTCATATTCTGTATCAAAATCCCCTCACACTGTTCCTCATGGCGGAGAATATCTACCATACAGGTATAGGTCCACAGTGTAACATTCTTCATTTCCCGCACCCTTGCCAGCAAATGGCTGGTAATCTCCCGGCCGGTAATGTCCTCGTGATACAAGATCCGACTGGTGGAATGCGCTCCCTCCCGGGTATAGGCAAGAGCCCCATTGTCCCTGGCAAATTCCACCCCATAGCCGATGAGCTCCTGAATCGTCTCCTGGGAGGAGCGGATCATCACTTCCACTGCCTTGGGACAATTCTCATAATGGCCGGCCCGCATCGTGTCCTCATAAAAGCTGTCATAGTCAGCCGCGTCCTTCAGCACACAGATTCCTCCCTGGGCCAGGAAGGAATCGCTCTCCTCTAGGTCAGCCTTTGTAATCATCAGCACCGACAGCTCCTCCGGCAGGTGCAATGCCGCAAAACACCCTGCTGCCCCGCACCCCACAATGATTACATCAAATATTATGTTTTTATTTAATTTTATATTTTCCTCCATAAGACCCTTATCTCCCTGCCAGCTCCAGCATCCGGCGCAGCGGTGCATGCGCCCGCTCCATCCAATCAGCCGGCAGCTCCACCTCTGTCTCCCCGGTCTCCAGTGCACGGATCACCTGATCCAGCGTAATCTTTTTCATATTCGGACAGATCTGACGCTCCATGGCCGGATAAAAATGCTTCCCGGGATTCTCCTGCTGCAGCTGATAAAAGACCCCGGTCTCTGTACAGACAATGAACTCCTCTGCCTTACTTTGGGCCGCATAGGCAATGATGCCCGCCGTACTTCCCACATAATCCGCCAGCCCTGTCACCTGTCTGCTGCACTCCGGATGCGCCAGCACCAGAGCTCCCGGGTGCGCCGCCCTGGCCTTTGCAAGCTCCTTTGGCGTAATCTCTGTGTGCACATGGCAGAAGCCATCATTGAAAATAAAGTGCTTTTGGGGCAGACGGCCGGCAATATAGCGGCCCAGATGCTCATCCGGAATAAAATAAATATGCCGGTTAGGCAGGGCATCCACAATCTTCTCCGCATTGGATGAGGTGACGCACACATCGGAATGGGCCTTTAATTCTGCATCCGAGTTGACATAACACACCACCGCCACATCGGGATACTGTCTGCGCACCTCTTGAATGCGTTCCACGGCAGCCATATGGGCCATGGGGCAGTCCGCATCCTTGGCCGGAAGCAGCACCCGCTTGTTGGGACTTAGCAGCTTGGCGCTCTCCCCCATAAACCGCACTCCGCAGAAGCATATGGTCTGCTGCTCCACCCTGGCGGCCACCTCTGCCAGATAGTAGGAATCCCCCACGTAATCCGCCACAGCCTGCACCTCTGCAGGCACGTAATAATGCGCCAGAATCACAGAATTTTTATCTTGTTTTAATTTTTCGATCTTCTGGCTTTTCTCTGTCTTGCTATCCATATTTCCTCCCTGGGGCAGCCGGTTCATACATCATTATATTCACCACTGCATCATATGCATCTGCCTTTTGTGCCCAGTACCCCGTTGTCTCAAGCAACGTTGCTGCCTCTGAGCATAAATCAGCTGCCCGGTTTATTTACACAGGCAGCTTATTCTCCCTATCTATCTGCCTGCATGAATTGTAGTATAACACACATTTTCACACATGACAAGATATATGACAAGACACATGACAAGATTATTCAACGGAATTTTTTTCCATATTTATGGTTACAGGAATGGGCTGGTTGATTCCATGGTAAAAATATAGGACCGGATATCCATAGCGATCCGCATAGGCTCTGGTGGCATTTCCAATGGCACTGATTCCCTTGCACCTTATTTCCGAATCATTTTCACCATTTATTTGCCCGTTTTTTGTATTTTCTTCGGCAGAAAACTGTATTTTCAGCACATGCTTGCCGGTCTCACCCCCAATAAAGTAATATGCCTGCTCCTCTTCCTCCGGATTCCTGTGGGAAATGGGCAGCTCATATTCCCCGGAGCTATTGGGCTGCAGGTAATAAGTATCCCTTGCAACGTGTCCCCAATATTCATAGTAATCCTCATCTACAATCAGCTCCTTGGGCGCCCAGTCGGCCTTGAAGGTCAGCTTCCCATCTCCCGAGGCCCTGCAGCTGATGACCTCATCGTAATTAAAATCAAAGCTGCCGGGAAAATAGTCCGCATCTATGATGATACTCCTTTCTGCACTTTCGACCTTACAGGCCAGCCCCCCGCCTGCGCTTCCCTGCTTCTGCCCCTTTTCCCTGGGGTTTGTCAAGAGCACCACTGCCAGCATTCCGCAAAAGGCAGCCGCCACAATCACCACATGCATTGCCGGTTTTCTCCAGCGGGCCAGGTTGCGGATGCGCCCTGCCGGATCCCCTTCGCCAAAGGCCAGCGGCATCCCTGCAATGATCCGACGCCCTGTTGCCAGCCCCAGGAGGGAAGCCGAATAATCCGCCCGTATCCCTTCTCCCAGCCGTTTCACCACAGCCTCATCACAGCTCATTTCCATATCCCGGCCGGACAGGACAAAGGCCAGCCACACCAGCGGATTGAACCAATGGATCACAAGGGCCAGAAATGCCAGCACTCTGGTTACATGGTCCAGCCGCCGGATGTGGCACTGCTCATGAAGAAGGATATAGGACTGCTCCTGCTCCCCCAGCGCCGAGGGCAGATAAATCCTTGGCCGCAGCACTCCCAATACAAAGGGCGACGCAATATAGTCGGATCGAAAGATATTATCCTGCATATGCACTGCGCCCCGGAGCCTCCGACGAAGCCTGTAATAGGCCATGCCTTCATACAAGACCATCAGCACGCCCCCCAGTCCCCAGAGCCCTGCCGCCGGAATCATCTGCTCTGCAGTCAAAAATGATCCTGCCTCCACCTCCACTGAGCTCAAAAATTCTTCACTTATCTCCCCCTTATTACTATTTGAAGCGGTATTTTCATTTGAAATTCTCACATTTTCCATGGAATTCCTACCAAAATCCGCCTTGGCATTCCCTTCTGTACCGGACGCATAGCCAGATTCCGGAATCATCCCCTGATCCGTTACTCCCATATTTCCCCTTGGCTCCCTCTCAATGGAAATATATTCCAGGCGGTTCCCCACTGCCGCCTCCTTCACCGGCGCATCCCAAAAACTCAGAAAGGAAAGCTCCGAAGGGATGGCCAATGGACACAAAAGCCGTACCAACACCACGGCCCACAGCCCATAGGAGATCACCTTTGGGGCCCGCTTCCATAGCAGCCGTGCCGCCAGAACTACTACAATCACAATACTGCCGGTAAAGCTCATATTGATGATCTGCGAAAAAAATGTATACCAGTTCATCCAATCCCTCCTTCCTCCGGCTTCACAGCCGGTCTACCGGCTGCATCATTCCCGCCTGCCTCTCCGGCTCTCATACGCGTAATCATGTGCTCCAGCTCCTGAATCTCCTCCTCCGAGAGCCTTTTCCTGCTGCCAAAGGCTGCCAGGAATGCCGGCAGGGAGCCGGCAAAATTCTCCTCCACAAACTGCTCGCTCTGCATGGCATAGAACTCCTGCCTGGAAATCCGCGCTGTCACCCTCCCCCTCTGGTTCTGAAAAATCCCCCTGTCACAAAGCCTTTTTAAAATCGTGTAGGTGGTAGACTTCTTCCATTCCAGCGCCTGGGCTGCCAGCTCCACCAGCTGCCCTGAGGGCAGCGGCTCGTTCTGCCAGATAATGTCTGCAAATTGTGCCTCGATTGCCCCTAATCTCATCTCTCCCATCTTAGGATCCTCCTCTCCTTCTCGTTCTCTAGTCGACACACTGTAGATCACTTTTAGTCTACATCAAGTAGACCAATCTGTCAATACCTATTTTTCCGCAAAAAATGAGATGCCGTCCCTGTTTTACGGCATCTCATTCCACCCACTACTTCAAAAACCCATCCTGCACCAAATCCTTCACTACCTCTGTGGGAATCTCGAATTCCACGCTTCCCATATAGCCCGGCGCAACCTCATACTTGTCAAATACAATGGTCAGCTTTCCGTTCTCATTGACATAGAAGACTGCATCCTCCTTTATTGACTGGAAATTCAGCTCCGGTGTGTCTTCCTGATCTACCCAATAAAAGACGCTCTCATCATCAGCCATCCGCTCCTTCATCTGAGCCTTAATATTTTCGGATATGGGGGTGATATAGTCAGCACCCTCCTGAAACAGCCCGGACAGATTTATCATCTCCCCTATCTGCTTGTCGATATGGTAAATCTTCACCCTCTGATTACTGCCTGCCATTACCGTGAGCTGGTCAAATCGGATAGAAAACAGCCGGTCATTGTCCGTTATCACAGCGTAATCAAGCTCCACATCCATATGGCCCTCACCGTCTCCTGCTGCCGCCACATCTGTCTCATACTGGGCAATGATCTCATTTGTGTATTCCTGGATGCTTTTGTTGATCTTCTGTGTGGTATCCTCATTCACCGTACCGTCCTCATTCTTCACACTGACCTCCGGTATTTTGATGTTCGCTTCCATATTGTGATTGGAGCTTTCGTACTCCCGGAAGGTCACTACCTCTGCAATCATGTTAAGCACCGGGATCCTGGCCATGGCATGGGCCATGGACGATCCGGAATTAGCCATCACGGTAATCACCAGCATGGCGGCCGCAACGCCTCCTGCGGCTCTGCCTGTATACACCCATATTCTTGATTTCTTCTTCATCTCCTTCTCCTCCTTTGCCTGCCGGATCCCTGCCTCCACCCGCTGCCGAAGCTCCTGGGGTATCCTGATATTTTCGTAATCCTGTCTGATCTCTTCCAATTTGTCATCCCTCATATTTCAGCTCTCCTTCCGTCAACTCCATCTTCAGCTTCCTTAGGCTTCGGTACAGAATAGTTTTTACCGTGTTGGCATTTTCATTCAAAATCTTTGCAATCACACTCAGCTTCTGATCCTCAAAAAAACGAAGTACAACAACTGTTTTTTCCTTGTCTGTCAATACCTTCAGGGCTTCTATGGTGTCAAAATCCCGATAGCTGTCCTCTTTTCCGTTTTCAAAAAAGGTGTCTACTGCTATCTCCTTCTGATTTTTCCGGATATAATCCAGAGATGTGTTCACCACAATCCGCCACAGCCAGGCTTTGATATAACTCTCCTGTTTTACAGAAGCAGAATGCTTAATCGCTTTGTAGACGCTCTCCTGAACGATATCCAGCGCATCCTCTTTGTTGCGCACATAGGTGTATGCCAGCCGGTACATGGCTTCATAGGAATCCAAAACCGTTTCCTCCACTTTCCTCTGTAATGCTTCTGCCCGCATCTGCTTTTTCCTCCTCTCTGTAATAATTAGACGGCGGCCCCCTCCAAAAGGTTTTCTTTTTTCAAAAATTTTTGACTTCTATATGCAGCCCTGTCCACAATCAAAAACCCCGCTGCAAGCAACGGGGTATCCATATATCCATATATTCTTAATTATAATAGCACCTACGCTTCAACAGCCCCTCTGCTGCTCCAATATCCCGCCAGCGTCCGATATACCTCCTGAAAATCCAGCGGCTTCTTCAAATGCCCATTCATCCCAGCCTGGCGGGCCAGCTTTACATCCTCCCGAAAGGCATCTGCCGTCACTGCAATAATAGGCACCGTATCTCCGTGAAGCTTGGTCAAAGCGCGAATCTGCCTGCAGGCCTCATAGCCATTCATCACTGGCATCTGAATATCCATAAAGATTACATCAAAATAATCCCTTCCCCGCTCCGCAAACCGCTCCACGGCATCTGCCCCATTGACAGCCTCCTCCACCTGGATTCCCTGCTCTGCCAGAATATCCGCCGCAATCTCCCGGTTCACCTCATTATCCTCCACCAGCAGCAGCCGCATCCCCTTCAGGTCATACTCTTGATCCCTTGTCTCATCCTCAGGCTCCTGGGAGAGCTTAAGCTCCAGGGACACCGTGAAACAGGCCCCCTCTCCCAGCGCACTTTCCACCTGAATCGTACCATGCAGCATCTCCACCAGATTCCTGGTAATGGCAAGGCCCAGTCCCACGTCTGCATTCCGGCTGGTTCTGGAATCCTCCACCCGCTCAAAGGGCTCAAATATCTTCCTCTGCATGGAAGGTTCAATCCCAATGCCCTGGTCAATCACAGAAAACCGGTATTGTCCATAGCCTGTCCGCAGCTGGGGCAGCTCCTCCACCTCAAGGCGGATCTCCCCCTCATCCGGAGAATACCGGATCGCATTGGACAACAGGTTGGACAGAATCTTCTGAAGCTTTTCCTCATCCCCCTGAATACTCCTGTGGCTGGTTCTGCTGATATCTACCCACAGCTGCTGCCCTCTGCTCTCAAGCTCCGGAAGCACCAGTCCCTGCAGCTCCTTCAGAAAGCTCTCCAAATGGAATGCCTGCTCCCGAAGCTCCATATTGCCTGACTCTATCTCGCTCATATCCAGAATCTCATCCACCAGACGCAGCAAATGGTTCCCTGCTGCCTTCACAACAGAGAAATAGCCCTGAAGCTGTTCCATGTCCTCTGCCTTTCCTGCCAGCTCGCTGATGCTGAGAATCGAATTCAGCGGCGTGCGCAGATCATGGGACATCTTGGACAGAAAATCCCGCTTGGCCATATTCGAGCGCCTGGCGCGCCCCAGAGATAAGGTCAGCAGCTGATTGGCCTCCAGCTCCCGCCGCATTCTGGAATCCACATTGCGGAAGCCCAGAATCAGATATGCCGTATCGCGGCTATAGCTTCCGCCAAAGGTAGCGTGCAATTCCATCCACTGATACTGCTGTCCCACTCTGCACCGGTAGATCTCCTGAAAGCTGCCTCCGTGTTTTAGCTCCTCCTGGGTAAGCCCGGACAGCTGATTCAGTAGATTCCCCAGCTCCAGATCCTCCGGGTGCACCTCATGCTCCAGATAATCCCGAAAATACTCCCGCAATTCCTCCAGGGAACCATTCAAATGCTCTTCCGAATATCCCTCATGCCGTTTAATCCATTCAAAGGTCTTATTTTTCACATTCACATATGCAATCTGGTCATACTCATACCCCAGCGTCTCCAGCAGCTCCATCTCCCTGCGATGCAGCTCGTCAATGATCCGCACCGAAGCAATCCGAAGCCGCCTTCCCTCCAGCGTAGCGGAATCATGGCTGACACTGGACACCCAGATGTTCTCACCGCTTTTATGCCGCAGGCGGTACTGGTGAAGCACATTCTTATGCTCCCCCAGCTCCTGCATGAACAGCGCCCGGTCCTTGGGATGCACCAGCTCCAGATAGCTCCCCCTGGTCTGCTCCACAAATTCCCGGTAGGTGTAGCCCAGGTTGGCCAGCATAAAATGGCTGATAAAATACAGCGGAAATCCTTCGTCATAGAAAACGCCCACCACACCTACCGCCCCATTCTGCGCCAAAAGCCTCACAATGGTCTCCTGATGCCGTTCTATCAATTCTCCGGAGCTGCCTGCCATAAAATATATATCTTCTTTGTAATACGCCGGATTAGGCATATGGTCACCTCTTTCCTCTCGGAATACCGAACTTATGCCTTATTATACCATACCCTTTTTGGCCCTTGCAATTTACTTTTTTATTCATCGGATAGAATTTTCCAGAAATGAAAAAAAAAAGGCAGCCATTTCGATCTGCTGCCTTTTTTAGGAGAAGGTATTTTTACTATGGGGTGTAGTAAAAATTATATAATGTATTGGGGGGTTTACGTATATTATAATACCACCTGTTCCCATTTTTGTCTGCACAATTTTTTTGAAAAAACAAATATTTTTTTGTGCAAATTAACATTTGATTTTTTCCGCCCCAGGCATTCCCCCGTCATTTCGATTAATTCTATGGACTTTCAGCGTTTATACCATTTTCCTGTAGTGGAACCAAAATAATCCTGGTTTGCTTTCAGCTTGGGATTCCGGGCCAAAAGTTTTTCAAATACCGTATAGATTCCGGTATCCTTATATCCCTCCCCAGATGCCATTGGCAGGGAATAAAGCTCAAACTGGCTTTTTCCATATCCCACATGGAGCAGTGCAATCCGAACACCCAGCATATTTTTTTCCATAATATATACTTCGTAGACATCTGACAACAGGGTTCTGTTTCCGGGCCTCTTTTCAATCCACAGATCTCCGCCCTGGGTGCCGTAGGTTCCTTGACGCTTCAGAAAAGGCAGGCTGCCGCAGAAGCGATACCACAGATACGACAATACCAGTGCGGCTGCCAGGATCACCAGACGATAAACCAGCTTCAGCTCCATCCTGGCTCCCACCAGGTATTCTACCAAAAGAGCCGCAATTACAATGGGAAGGATCAGCAGGCAGCGCAGTAAATACCGTTGATAGTAAAAAACATTTTTTTCCATAGTCCCTCCTGCTTATTTTAAGAACATTTTGATTAACCGATCATTGCACTTCCGGTAGGGCTGGTAACGCATGGGAAGATCCAGCCATGTCTTTTTATCCACAATGCTCTTCTTGTGGGAAAAGGTGTCAAAGCCTTCCTTGCCGTGATAGCTGCCCATTCCACTGGCGCCCACGCCGCCAAAGCCCATATGGGAGGTGGCCAGATGGATAATCGTATCATTGATGCAGCCGCCGCCGAACTGTACATTGGCAGTAAACTGCCGGATCCGCTGCTTATCCTTGGAGAAATAGTAGGCTGCCAGGGGATGGGGCCTGCTGTTGATCAGCGCCATCAGCTCCTTCTGGCTGGTATAGGTCAGTACCGGCAGGATGGGGCCAAAGATCTCCTCCTGCATCACTGCGTCCTCCCAGGTCACATGATCCAGAACCGTGGGGGCAATGCGCAGGGTCTCCCTGTCCACCTGCCCTCCGGCCACTACCTTGGCCGGGTCAATCAGGCCGCTGACACGGGCAAAATGCTTCTCATTGATGATCTTGCCGTAATCCTTGTTTTTCAGAGGCTCCGCTCCATACTGGCGGGTGATCTCTGCCTTAATATAGCCAAGAAGCTGCTCCTTCACGCTCTCATGGCAATAGAGGTAATCCGGAGCCACACAGGTCTGGCCGCAGTTTAGGTATTTTCCAAACACAATCCGGCGGGCCGCCGTCTTCAGGTCCGCTGTCTGGTCTACCACGCAGGGACTTTTTCCGCCCAGCTCCAGGGTTGCAGGCGTCAGATGTTCCGCCGCCCTGCGGAGTACCTCCTTTCCCACTGCCTGGCTTCCAGTAAAGAAAATATAGTCAAATTCCTGCTCCAGCAGGCAGCTGTTTTCCGCCCGTCCTCCGGTAATCAGCGCTACATATTTCTCTTCAAAGCATTCCTCAATCAGCTTTTTCATTACCCGGGTGGTGGCCGGCGAATAGGCGCTGGGCTTCACCATACAGGTGTTGCCTGCCGCAATGGCATCCACCAGGGGCTCTAAGGTCAGCAGAACCGGATAATTCCAGGGGCTCATGATCAGCACATTCCCATAGGGCACGGATTTGGTAAAGCTGCGGGAAACGTAATGGGCCATGGGCGTCATGATCCGTTTTTCCTTTGCAAAACGTTGGAGATGCTTCTGCATGTAGCTGATTTCGCTTAAGGTCAGCCCCACCTCGCACATATAGCCCTCCGAGCTGCTCTTCCCCAAATCAGCGGTCAGGGCCCCCAGAAGCTCCTGCTCGTATTTTTGTATGGCAAGCTTTAATTTGTACAGGGCTGCCAGGCGTCTTGCCACCGGAAGGGTAGCCCCGGTCTGAAAATACTCCTTCTGGCATGTCCGGATTCTTTTGATCTCTGTCTCGTTCATTTTTCCTCCTCCATCACCGCATAATAGAGCTGCTCCAGCTCTTTTCCGTTCATCAGCTTTGGCACCGGATACAGTGGATTTGCCTCCTTGTCGGCCTTTTTGGCCAGCGCCGGGATGTCCTCTGGCTGTATCTCCGGGATTGTGTCGCCAATCTGAAGGTCGCGCTTCATATCCTTTACCGCCTGGATAAATCTCTCTGCACCAGCCTGAGCCTCCTCCTGGCGCTCTGCCAGCCCAACTGCAACGGCCAGCCGGTGCAGGGGCTTCCAGGCAGTCTCCCCGTAGGCCTTTAGCACCACCGGCAGCAGTACCGCATTGGCCAGGCCATGGGGCACATTGTATTTCCCGCCCAGAGAATGGGCCACGGCATGGACATAGCCCACATAGGACCGGGTAAAGGCATTGCCCGCCAGGTAGGACGCATACAGCATCCTCCGCCGCGCCTTCCTATCATTCCCATTCTCATAGACCCTGCGGATATTTTCAAAAATCAGCTGTACTGCCCTCACAGCATCCTTGCGGGTGCCGGAGGTGGTGGAATGCCCGATGTAGGCTTCCACGGCATGAGTCAGGGCATCCATTCCTGTTGCAGCTGTCAAATGGGGCGGCAGGGACCTTGTAACCTCCGGATCCAGCACCGCATATCTGGGAATCAGCGGAAAGGAATTGATGGGGTATTTGTGCCGTGTCTCTGCGTCGGTAATTACAGAGGCCAAGGTGGTCTCGCTTCCGGTTCCCGCTGTGGTAGGAATGGCAATCAAAAGCGGAAGTCTGCGGCGGACCTTCAAAATCCCCTCCATATCAGCCAGCTCCTTTTTGGGATAAGCCACCCGGGCCCCCACAGCCTTGGCACAGTCAATGGAAGAGCCTCCCCCGAAGCCGATCAGGGCCTGGCAGCCATTCTCCTGATACAGGGCCAGGGCCTGGGCCACATTCTCTGTGGTAGGATTGGCCACAGTCCGGTCATAGACAATGCATTGGATTCCCTGGCTCTTCAGCACCTGCTCCAGGTGGGTTGTAATGCCCGCTCCCCGGATCACCGGATCCGTCACCAGCAGAACGGTATTCTTTTTCTTCTTCAAAAGAAGCTTCGCCAGCTCCTCCATATTGTTCAGGTCCTTGGGGTGGCGGTAAGGCAGGAAGGGGATTGCCACATGGAAAACCTGCTGATAGATACGGCAGTACGCTCTTTTTATGGGATTCATAGGTCTTTACCTCCGTTCGTTTTAGTATAAAACTCTGCATTTTCCTTGTCAAGAGACAGGGTTCCTATTTCCCTGCCGGTATACCGCCTTCCAAAGGGCCCACACTGTTACCGGCAGGGTAAGAAGCTCCGCTGCCGGAAAGGCCAGCCATACGCCGGTGAGCCCCAGCAGGGACGACAGCCCGAAAGCGCAGACCAGAATCGCTGCAAAGCCCCTCAGGATGGAGGCTGCAAAGGCCCCGCGGGCCGCCTCCGCAGCGCTCAGCACTCCGGTGCCCAGAATATTGATGCCTGCAAAGAGGAAGCCCAGGAAGTACAGGCGCAGCCCCTCCTGGGCATAGGCTGCCAGCATCGGATCCTGTTCCCGGTTAAAAATACCTGCAATGGGAGCGGTCCACAGATAGACGGCCGCAATCATCAGCACGGACAGCACCAGCGCAGTGGCAATGCCGTACCCCAGGATCCGCTGTACCTTCTTCTGCTGTCCCTTTCCAAAGAAATCGCTGATCAGCGGCTGTGAGCCATTGGCTATGCCATTGAAGGCAGATACTGCCACAATTGCAATATTTGCCACCACCCCGTAGGCCGCCACGCCGGTATTGCCCACCAGCCCCAATATAATAAAATTGAATGCCGTGGTAGTGACGCCACTGGAAATCTCCCCGGTAAAGGCAGAAACACCCACCTGGCAGGAATGCAGCAGCCGCCGAAGGGAAGGCCGCACCAGCCGGAAGGATATGGTATTCCTTTTGCTGAAAAAGTGAATGCAGCAGATCAGCACTCCCACAATGGGCGAGCAGGCTGTGGCCAGGGCCGCACCAGCCATTCCCAGCCCCAGAGGAAACATCAGCACATAATCCGCCACAATGTTAAACAGGCTGCTGAGCAAGGTGGCCAGCATGGCCACTGTGGGCGCACCGTCATTCCGCACAAAGGCATTGCAGATGCTGTTCCACATGAAGAAGGGAGTCAGCGTCATGAAAATCCTGGTGTAAATGCTGCCCACCTCCACAATGGCAGCATCCCCGCCCATCAGCGCAACGATCTTGTCCGGCAGGAAGAAGCCTGTCAGGGACAGAAGAATCCCAAGAACTGCACTGCACAGGATGGCATTCATAAAATAGCTGTCCGCCTCCCGGTCCCCCCGGCTTCTGGCCACCGCAAAGCGGATGGAGGAGCCCACGCCGATCATGGAGCCCACAGCAAAGATCACGCTGTAGATGGGCAGCACCAGGTTCAGGGCCGTAATACCGTCCGCCCCCACGCCCTGGGCAATAAAAAAGGTATCCGCCAGGATATACAGCGAAATCCCCACCATTCCCAGGATATTCTGGGACACATATTTTGCAAATAATTTCTTTTCTGACATTTTCCTGCCTCCTGCTACCCGATCAGCACCTGCTTTCCCTGAAAGGCAAATCCATAATGGAAAATCCGTTCCCTGGCAATTCCCTCTGCCAGCAGACCTGCATCGTAATTTTTCTCCTGCATCTGACGGTGGGCTGCTGCAACCGTATCCAAAAGGGAGGCTTCCTTATCCGGATTCCTCACCTTAAATTCCATGACAATGGCAGGCAGCTCCCGCCGCAAGGGCTTCATCACCACATCGTACCGCCCCAGGCCGCTCTCCCTGTTTGAGGTTACCAGGTAATCGTCCCTCCGCTCCACCAGAAGTCCCAGTACAAAACCGTGATAGAAGCGTTCCGGTTCCGCCTGCTCAGAAGGCTGATTCCCGCTGTCAAAGGTGCTGAAGGTGGCCAGGGCCACTTTATTCATATAATAGTTCATCTCCTCCAGGTTTCCCTTCAGCAGGGCCTTAACAAAATCTTGATATCGGGTATTCTGCCCATCAAACCATGCGGCAATCATTTTCTCAAACATCAGCTCCACTTCAAAATTTGTAAGCTTTAATTCGTAAACCTTCTGCCGCGTCCTGAGATTTTTGGTATATCCTGCCACCTTCAGATAGCCACTGGCCAGAAGCATACTCCAGAGTGCCTTTACACTGCCGTCCAACTGATCAAACACAATCTGCTCATCCAGCTGTGTGCATACTGCCTTCCCTGCCAGCAGCTCCTCCATGGTCTGCTTCACGCCAACATCACCCTGGCGGATCAGCCGATCCACCAAACCGTTGGAGCTTGTGTCCGCCCAGTAAGGGCTGTACTCCTTTTCCTTCAGGAAATTCGTAATGGACCAGGGGTTGTAAATATCCTGGCAGGAGCCAAAGGTAAACCCGTCATACCAGAACCGAACCTCCTCCTTCTCCCCGGACAGCCCTGCCTCGTCCAGGGCCCCATACACCTCCTCCTCTGTAAAGCCAAAGGCCATTGCGTAGCTCTCACTGGTAGTAGTCACCACCTTGAGGTTATTTAAATCCGAAAAAACGGATTCCTTGCTGACCCTGGTAATCCCAGTCATGAGCCCCCGTTCCAGATAGGGGTTGGTTTTCAAGGTGGCATTAAACAAAATACGGAAAAATGACGTAAGCTCTGTCCAATATCCCCCCAGATACGCCTCCTGCATCGGGGTGTCGTACTCATCCAGCAATACAATAATCTTCTTCCCATAATAACGGCTTAGATATCCCATCAGGGTTTGAAGGGCTGTGGCTGCCGTCTCATCATCCATCTGCCAGCTGATCCCGGCAAACTGCGCCTTTTCCATGGGATTCAGGCAGTCGCTGTCCAGGAGAAAATCATATTGGTTGTACAAGGCTGTAATCTTATTTTTCATCTGAAATATTACTCCGGAGCAGGTATTGGCCTTCACATCTGCAAAGCTTAAAAATACCACTGGGCAGGTTCCCTGCAGCCTGCGGTATTTCTCCTCCCGCCAGATGGATAGCCCTTCAAACAGCTCCCCCCGCCCGGCATAAGCATTGGAAAAAAAGCATTCCAGCATGGTCATGTTCAGCGTTTTCCCAAAACGGCGCGGTCTGGTAATCAGGGTAATCTCATCCCCGCTCTCCCACCATTCCTTGATAAAGCCGGTCTTGTCAATATAAAAATAGTCCTGCTCCCGCAGAGATGCAAAATTCTGTTTCCCAATACTGATCGTTTTCATGCCGTCACCTTCCTTCACTTTTTTCAGTATAGCAAAAGGGGACAAAAGATGCAACCTCCAGGATTTTGCCGTTACTATTCACGGCCCGAGGGCCGCTCATAGTAACACATTTTGCCCACCTCCTTTGGTTATTTTTTTATTGTACTTGAACATTCTGTCTTTTTCTGATAAAGTTTAGATGCAAAAGAAATTAAGCAGGAAAGGCAAGCAATTATGAATCATATGAATTACGTGAATCGCGGAAATGAAAACAATGGAACAGCCGGGCTTGTGAATCAAATCCGTCTGTTCCTGCAGGATCCTCTTTTTCTGGCATTGTGTATTTTATGCAGTATCCATACCGGCTTATCTCTCATCAGCGGAGATCTTCCCCTCTTATCCATACTTATGACCATTTTCCTGTGGCTGTTCTACTCCCAGGGAAGGAATGGGCTTGTGGCTCCCAATTATATCCGCTGCATCAGCGGTACTGTTTTTGCCGCTTATGTGGTCTTTTGGGTGATGTATTGCGCTCTGGCTCTTGTGGGCGGGCTTCTTATCACGGTATGCCTGTTCCTGAATACCGAACGGCTGCTGGATATGCTGTATTATAAGCTCTACACATACCTTGGCTCCTTTATTGGGCCTTATATCGGCACCTTTTTCACCTTTTTCACCAGCGCTGCCACCCTCTATCTGCTGCTGTTTTCCATTGGGCTGATTTTCGCGGCAATTGTCGGTATTGTGATCAATATATTCGGAACGCGCTCCATACACCGCTTTGTGCAGTCCATCTACAAAAGCCTGGAATATGGGCAGGTCCATATTGTCAAATGCAAAGCCGCCAAGGCCTGGCTCATCGTATTTGGGGTTTTCTGCGGAATCGCAGCACTCTCTAACTTCAGCATTTCGGGCATGACGGACTTTTTGGCAGAAGGCTGCCTGTCTGCTGCCCTGATCATAGGCAGCCTTCTGGCCGGGAAATATTTTGAAGGCTTTCAGTAAGCCGCCGGGCTGCCAGCAGCTTCCTCTGATAGCTCCTGGCCGGCCCTTGACGGGCTACCGGCAGTATACCTCAATGGCTGTGGCCGCAAACTGGGCGCAGCCCTCTCCGGCCGCCCCATTGATGCTCTCTGTGAAGGCTCCGCCGCCGCCATACATTTTGCCAAGCCCTGACAGAATCTCCTTGGTGCAGTCATAAAAATGCTCCGTAAAATATTCCTGCAGCGCCTTCACCTGGCCCTGTGCCTTCTCGCCCTCCGGCTTCTCTCCCTGCTGCATCAGCCGGCCGAACTCCGTAAAAAGCTCCCATACTCCATTTGTAATAGCCTCCTCATCCTCCTTGCTGCGTCCCGAGCACTTTTCCTCGTACTGGTGGTAAGCCTCTGTGGCTCCCCAACGCTCCTTTGCCTGTTTGCAGTATTCATCAATCTTTCTTGTATCAAATGCTGTAAAATCCATATTTTTCACTCCTGTTCCATAAATTCCACGGGCAAAGGTAATCAGATTTTCCAGATGCTCCTTCTTCAGGGTCAAGAGCTCAATCTGCTGCTCCAAAGCCCTGTTCCGGTCAAAATCCTTCCCATCCAGAATCTCCTTGATGTCCTTCAGTGGAAATTCCAGCTCCCGGAACAGCAGAATTTGCTGCAAACGCTCCAGGGCCGTATCGTCATACAGCCGGTAGCCTGCCTCTGTCCGCTGTGAGGGCTGCAGCAAGCCGATCTTGTTGTAATGGTGCAGGGTGCGTACGCTCACTCCCGCCAGCCTGCTCACCTCATTTACTGTCATCATAATCCTTCCTCCTTCCGTGTAAGGACATCATACACTATTACGTTACGTCAGGGTCAAGAGGATTTGAAAAATCTTTTTCAAACTCTTTGCCTACAGACAGATTCCTCCAAATCGTGCTATGATAGAGGAGATGGATGGGATAAATAATGCAGGGAGGAGATACCATGAGACAGGATTTTTATGGATATTGCCGGGTGAGCTCTGTCGGGCAGAAGGAGGACAGGCAGCTAATTGCAATGATGAAAATGCATGTTCCGGTTAAAAATATCTATGTAGACAAGCAGAGCGGGAAAGACTTTGACCGTCCCCAGTATAAAAAGCTCCTGCAAAAACTGGACGAGAACGCCATTCTCTACATTCAATCAATCGACCGGCTGGGAAGGAATTATCAGGAAATTCAGGAACAGTGGCGTATCATCACAAAAGAAAAGAAATCAGATATTGTAGTCATTGACATGCCTCTTTTGGACACCCGGCGGGAGAAGGATCTTACCGGAACATTCTTAAGCGATATTGTTCTGCAGGTTCTAAGCTTTGTGGCAGAAAATGAAAGGAGAAATATCAAACAGCGGCAGACAGAAGGAATTGCGGCCGCAAAAGCGCGAGGTGTAAAATTCGGGAGACCCGCCATTTCCCTGCCAGATAATTTCAATGAAGCCTGCATAAGATGGAAACGGGGAGAGATCAGCGTGGCAGCGGCAGCACATATATGCGGAATGCCAAGATCTACCTTCTATGATAAGGCGAGGAACACAGAGTAAAAGGAACAAATAACAGAATCAGACCATTATCCCATCCGAAAAAGTGTACTTTTTCGGATTTTCTATTTCTTCTATGTTAATTACAATTATATTCCACTTTAAAAAAATGTCAATAATGTCCCATTTAAAAAAGTACACCTTACCAGACAGAAGGCCGGACAGCTCCTGCATTGACTGGCTGTGGACGGTAAGGCCTACAGGGGGGAATTGCATGGAAAAGAGACAGAACGATCTGACAGGAAGAAGCTTCGGCCAATTAACGGTAATGCAGTCCACCTCTGAACGCAAAAATGGATATACGGTATGGCGCTGTCAGTGTACATGCGGCAATGAGGTTCAGGCATCCTCCCGGCACCTGAAAAACGGCTGGGCCAGGGACTGCGGCTGCGGTCCAAAACGCAAAAAGGGTGCAGATTTGACCGGACAGCGGTTCGGACGGCTTCTCGTCCTGGCACAGGAGGAGGAGCGGGGCGCAGGCGGCCAGATACGATGGCGCTGCCAGTGCGACTGCGGCTGCAAGACCATTACAACCACCGGACAGCTGCGGGCAGGCTACAAGAAAAGCTGCGGCTGCCTAAGCCATCCTCCTCGGAAAGATTGGGTGGGCAGGCAGTTCGGCCTTCTTACGGTAGCCTCCTACGCCGGAAAATGGGACGGAAAGCATTATTGGCATTGTCAGTGCTGCTGTGGCTGCGGCCGGGAGCTGGACGTGTCCCAATCAGCATTGCTGCAGGGACATACCAAGAGCTGTAAAGGCCTGGACCGGAATCAGATTCAGGAGCTTGCCGGACAGCAGTTCGGGGATTTGACGGTGCTCTCTTATGCGGGCAGGGAGGGAGGACGGCATTACTGGCGCTGCGTCTGCAGGTGCGGAAAGGAAACCGTTGTAAGCCAGGGAAATCTGAAGAACGGGCACACCATGAGCTGCGGACACAGAGCCACGCCGCTGACTGCAAAGCATTTTGTTGAAGGCACCTGCATTGAAAATATCCGCAGCCGGAAGCTATTCGCCAATAATACCAGCGGCATACGCGGCGTATATCAAAATAAACGAAGCGGAAAATGGCAGGCACAGATCACATTCCAGGGCAAAACACGGTATCTGGGCAGCTATGACAAATTGGAGGATGCCGCAAAGGCAAGGGCTGCCGGGGAAGAGCTGTTTGATGAATTTCTGGAAAAATACGATCAGGATATATGGCAGAGGAAGGAGTGAAGGCCCCGTGGCAAAAGAGAAGCGCATTCATTTTGGGCTCCTGGGAGCCTTTTCCTATTCCCATGACAAATCGGTAAAGGCAGGCAGAAAGACCCTGTCTTTTCTTCAATATTTGGTGGTAAACCATGGGCGGAGCATTTCCGCAGAGGAGCTGCTTGAACAGTTCTGGGCAGAGGGCAGCAGCCAGTCTCCCGGAACTGCATTGCGGCGCATGATGTTCACAATCCGCGGGCTTCTGGAGGAAATGTTTCCGGATATGGACCACCTGCTGATTACGCTTCCGGGATGTTATACATGGAATCCGGATATCTGCCTGACCCTTGATACGGAATTGTTTGAGGCAGCCTGCCTGGATGGGAGAAGGGCAGCCGGTGAAGAGAAATGCAGCCTGCTCCTTCAGGCGGTTTCTCTGTATAAGGGTGATTTTCTATCCGGAAATGACAGTGAATGGGCGCTTGTATTCCGGCAGTATTACCAGACCCTGTATCTGGACGCTTGTAAAGCAGTACTTCCAATCCTGTATCAAAAGGAACAGTGGATGCAGCTTCTGGATATCAGCAGCCAGGCATACCGTATTGATTTTGCAGCAGAGGAATTTACCCTCTACCAGATGCACGCGCTGATCGCCCTTGGGCAGCCGGAACAGGCGATCCGGCAATATGAGACCTTCCGGGATAAGCTTATGCAGGAATATGAGATTATGCCAACCAAACAGGCAGAGCAGCTCTGCACCCTGGCCTCCAGCCTCAGAAAAAGCAATCTGGGGGAGCAGGATGTGTTTCAGCTGGTATATGAGGATCAGGAGGGAGGACTGGCATTTTTTTGTACCTTTGATATATTCCGGCAGATTGTGGCCCTGGAGCGGCGCCACATCAGACGCTCCGGCCAGCCCTCTGCTCTCGTTGTGGTCAGCCTTGGGAAAGAGGCCATTCCGGCTACAGACGCAAGAAGGCTGGAACGGCTCCTGCTGGAGAAGCTAAGGACCGGGGATCCGGTTGCCCGTCTGGCGGCAGATACCTATATTCTGATGCTGACAGGAGCCAGCACGGAGAATGCGCATCTTGTCATGGGGCGGATTGATTGTGATTTTCACCGGGTTTACCGGCATTCAAGAGCATATCTTACCTACCGCATTGCTCCTTTACAGCCAGAAGAGGTTTCTTAAGGCATCTTGAGATACTCTGCAAAAATGCGCCCTGTTTTCCCGCAGCCGTAACAGGACGGTAACGCCAGGCTGTTATAGTGTAATTGTAAAATACAAAAAAGGCGGTGATTCTATAGCGTTTCAAGGGAAAATGCTTCCCTGCCGCAGCCGGGAAGCAATCGTTACGGTAAAAACATATAAAAACGGCATCATGGATGGCTATCTGCAGCATCCACGGCTACAGGAAAGGGCGGCATTCCAGAGCTTATCCCAGATGGTATTATTTCTGGATGAGCTCCTTGACTTGGAAAATTGCCCGGATCAGCCACTGCCGCTGGTCTGCCCGCAAGCCGGGCTAAATGAAGGAATGCATGTATTCCGTATACAGATTCTTTTCCAGGAGCATTACACCTGGCAGGGCCGGCTGATCTGGCTGAACGAAAACCAGGAGGCAGCATTCCGCAGCGCTATTGAACTGCTCAAGCTGCTGGATGAAATTCTGGCAGGACGGTAAGGAGGTGAAATAAGACATTAACAGGAACAGCAAATGACCGCAAGCATTGACTTGGCTCATTGCCTGCGGGAATAAAAGAAGGTAAAAGGAGAATGAAATTTATGAAAGTAAAAGGAGGAAAGATTAAAAAGCATTTGGCGGTCTTTCTGGTATTAGCACTGATATTTACCACTTTTCTTGGTGATGTAGGTATCATTCATGCGGAAGAGGGCGTCGAAACAGAGGTTCATACAGCCCCCGGAAACGCTGCTGTCTCTGAGCAATCGGAGGAATCCACCGAATCCATGATCGCCCCGGGTCCATTGGAGCACAGCGCTGAAATCAGCATGGATCCGGCACAGGAACAGCAAAAGGATATATCCAATCCTGAAGCTCCTAATGATAGGTCCAATCCTTCGGCAGACGTACCGGAGGAAGAATACGCAGCGCTGGAGGAATTTCTGAAAGCAGCAGACGCAGTGGGAAACGTTGGAGAGCAGGAAGCGCTTCTTCCGGCACTTGACAGCTGCCTTGATATCTATCACAGGCTTTCGCCGGAGGATCAGGCAGCACAGGCAGAAGCGTATGCATATCTCACAGACTACCGCACACAAGCCGCAGCAGAGAATCCAGATCAAGGGATTGCTGCGCTGGCGGCAAATGGCGAAACTACCATATATTTATATTTAAATGGGGTATCGCTCGGTGTTAGAAAAGTTATCTCCAGTAATGACTTAGGCTGGGCCGGAAAGTCGCTTTCCTGGGTAGTCCAAACTTATTTTCCCACTTATTATAATGCCAGCGATAACTATAAATATCGCAACAACTCTTACGGCTTCTGGAGCGGAGGCAGTACCTCTAAAATTAATCAAGAGGATAAATTTGTCGATATCAATATTATCGGCACAGGGAATCAGGGGGGCGGCGGCACAACAGACAGCTCTACCCTGCAGGTCCGGACAGAGGTAAGAGCAGGGAGCGCAGCAGGTGCACTGATTGCATCTGATGATGGAACTGCCCAGACTGTAACAAAAGGAACTGGCGTATACGTCACGAATTACAATACAATCCCTGCATATGATACAAGCAAGTATGGTACAGCAACACTTGCAAAGGCTACCCGTACTGCCGGCGGATATTGGAAGGTTACTGCGAGTTCAACATCGCAATCCTCATCTGTTGAAGGCGCAACCATCACATTCAGACCGTTTTTTCCTGCTTCAGGCACAAACAAAGTTACTGTCATCTATACAGTACCTTGGAAGAACTATACCATCACCTACAAGGACGGCAAGAACGGAGCCGCATTTACAGATCAGGTTTACAGCAGTCACTATGGCGATGCAACGCCAGCCTACACGCCCCAGAAGGAATTTACCGATGCGAATGGAAGGACCTGGCTGTTCAAGGGCTGGAATCCAACAGTGAAAGCTACCGTTGACGGAGACCAGACGTATACTGCAATGTGGGAGGAAAAAAATAGTGATCCAATCATAGGTCCAGGCCCCGGCGACGGAACCGTAAAAGGCAATTTCACTGTCCAGAAACGCTTTGAAAACCTTCCTGATAGCAAACTACCGGAAGTGACGCTGAAATATGAGGTGACATATACCAAGGATGGCGTAGTACAGAGCTATAAAGAAAGCGGTACCCTGGCAATGTCCAAAACAGCAGGCGGCACCATGGAAGGCAAATTGGAACCATCCATGTGGAGAATATATGATCCGGACAGTAATGCATATAAGAATATCCTGTATGGCGATCTTTCCGACAGCGAAAAGGGACGCTATCAAATGATCATTACCATTACGGAAAGCGGCGGTGAGGTATCGGGATATTCTCATACCTTTAAAGCAACATTTCCTGCTGATGGCCAAAACACAAGTGATAACTCTGTTGCATTTAAAATACCATGTGAAACATTTGCGAAAATGCTTTCTCTGAAAAATACCTATACACGGCAGCCTGATATCCCCGTTACTGAGACACCTGAAAAACCGTCATGTGCTGATATAAATGCCATGTCAGGCAAGCTTTCCATTGTCTGTGAGGACAATCATGGCCATAATTTAAATTGGTCTCTGGGCTACGACTCTCCCTGGTGTGACCGTTCTGCAGAAGTTACCCTTGGCGCAGATGGTAAATGGCATTGGAGCCTGACCATAAATGTTGACAAATGGATCGAGCTGGATAGCAATTGGCTAAAGGAAAACCGTACTGGCATTGATTATAACCATTTGAAGAATGCTGGTACCATCGAACCGCTCCTTGCATACTTTACCTTTCATGAAGAGACAAAAAAATGGTCCATGGACAGCAATCCCATCATTAAAATTGAGGGGGCAAAGGTTACTTATCGTTGGCTCGACGCTTCTGACAGAGTAATCAAAACGGTGACGCGTTCGCGCTGTTTAACCGCTCCTACCCCTGCCTTTGACGGAGAGCTTCCAAAGAAGGATCCGTCCAATCAAAAGGTGTATGTATTTGAGAAGTGGTCCGACCCTGAAATAACAGATGACGGCAGCATTATTACCTACAGGCCCGTATTCAAAGAATACGACGACAAGATTGGCAATGATCCTGACAAGCCGGGCAGCACCGACAAGCCCGACGGCATCCCTGATATTTACCAGGCAATTGTAACATTTGACGCTGTAAACGGAACATTGACCGGGCCGACGCGGGTAGTTGTCACAAAGAAAGATGCAGACGGCAATGATTCAGAAACAGGAACAGCTATTCTGACTGCTGACCAGATCCCGACTGCAGCCGCAAATGAAGGATATGGGAATGGAACCTGGACACCGGCAATTCCGGTTGTTGGATATGTGATCGTGGGGAATACAGATTTTGTGATCACTTATACACAGAATCCTGGAACCGATCCAGTTGACCCAAATCCGGTTGATCCAAACCCGGTTGACCCAAATCCGGTTGATCCAAACCCGGTTGACCCAAATCCGGTTGACCCAAATCCGGTTGATCCAAACCCGATTGATCCAAATCCGGTGAATCCAAACCCGGTTGACCCAAATCCGGTTGATCCAAATCCGGTGAACCCCAACCCGGTTGGTCCCAATCCGGAAATACCTGAGACACCGACTGTTACGCCTGCCACACCAGCCGTAACGCCCACAACACCAGTAGTCCCCGTCACTACACCTGTTGCACAGGCTGCACAGACACCGGCAGCAGTAACACCTCCGGCAGAACAGCCTGTGGAGATTGCAGATGCAGAAACGCCTCTTGCAAATGCGCAGACACCTTCCGCGAATGAGGATACAATGCCTGCAAATGAGGAGGAGCAGATCGAAGACGAGGAAGTACCCCTGGCGCCAGGAAACGGCGGACACTGGGCGCTGATCAATTTTGCGCTGATGAATCTGGCTATTTTTGAATCCCTCATGCTTCTGATCGGCTATTTCGTAAAGACGAAGAATGAGGAAGAAAAAGAGGAAGAAAAAAGGAAGCTTAAGAAAAAAGGTATCATCCGTATTCTGAGCATCCCGGTTGCAGTGATCTCTCTGATCGCATTCATTCTGACAGAAGATATTACACTGCTCACAGGATTTGTGGATAAATATACCATCTGGATGGCAATTATCGCAATCCTGCAGACTGTTATGGTTGTACTCTCCCACAAGAAATATCAGAAGGAAGAGGAAGAAGCATAAACAAGACATCGGACATAAATCCGAAACAGGGATAGATGTGGCTGAAATCAGCTGCATCTATCCCTGAATTCACAGGTACAAATTATATTATTGAAGATATTGATTCATATATTGAAGCTGCACACCTCACACCCCCTCCAGGTCAAAGGCCGGAATAAAGCTCTCCCGGGCCGTCTCCCCCTCCTGGATAAACCCATTCTCCACTCCCAGCTCTATGGCATAGTCCACCACCTCATCATACTCCTCCTCGGTCACCCTGCGGTTCAGCTCCGGATACCGCCCCAGATCCCCTATGGGCGTGAACTGGTTCATGATGCTAAGGTACACCCTGTCCCCATATGTCTCATGCAGATATCGGACCACTGCCTTGGAATCCTCCGCACATCCCGGCAATACCAGATGGCGTACAATTACCCCACGGATCATCAGCTCTCCCTGAAACCGTGTCTCACCAATCTGACGCACCATTTCCCTGATTGCCGGCGACGCCCACGCAAAATAATCCTTTGCATGGGAATATCTCCCGCTCAGCCCGCAATCCACATATTTCAGGTCCGGCAGATAAATATCCACAATCCCCTCCAGCATCCGCAGGGTATCCACCCGCTCATAGCTTCCGGTATTGTAGACAATCGGCAGCCTCAGGCCCTGTACCCGGGCCATTTCCAGCGCCCTCACAATCTGAGGCACAAAATGGGTAGGCGTCACCAAATTAATATTATGGGCCCCCTTGTCCTGCAATTCCAGAAAAATCTCCGAAAGCCGTTCTACGGAAATCTCCTTCCCGCTCCTGCCCAGCGCAATCTCCCGATTCTGGCAAAACACACACTGCAGCGGGCATCCGGAAAAGAACACGGTCCCGCTGCCCCTCTCCCCGGAAATACAAGGCTCCTCCCATGCATGCAGAGCCGCTCTGGCCACCCGAAGCTCATCCGACACCCCGCAAACGCCATGCACCTTGCGCCCGCGGTCAACCCCGCACTCCCGCGGGCAAAGCCTGCATTCCATAAAGCTCCCTCCCAAATCCTACCGAATTAAATGAATCCCCCCGATAATTGGCAGCTCCTTTGCCCTCCCACAGCACACATTCACAATCCCAATCACCATATAGGCAACAAACACCAGGGAGGCAATCGAAAGCACCATATTCAGCACTATCCCCATCGGAAATACTGTCACCAGGAATACGCGCACCAGGACCCGGTGCAGCAAGGCATACAAAATCTCCCCCAAAAACAGCACCAGCCCCTGGTTGGCATGGTAGCGCACAAAGGGATTATTTTTCTCCGCAAGGATGGGAACCAATACCAGGAAGCCAATATAAGCCAAAATTCCCATCACCCTGCCGTCGTCTATCTGCTGCCGGGTATAGGCAGAGCTGGTATCCTCCGTATTGTTAAACCGGTCAAAGGCCTCCTGGGCCTGATTCACAAAGCCTCCCCCTGGCTGCCCGCTGTCATTTGCCACAGGCGCCCCGCAGGAGGGACAGAACCTTGCACCGTCCCCCAGCTGCTTTCCACATTTTTGACAAAACATTCCCTACTCTCCTTTCCGCTATCTCCCTGCTTCTTTCCCATACAGGGTATGTATCCTAAGAGCCCTTCTGAACGCTGCGAAACGTCCGCTCCACCATATAGATCATTAATCCAACAAACAGAATCAAATATATCGGCATCAGGTAAATGCTGACATGGTTGGCAATCAGCCCAAAGACCGGCGGCATCAGGGTAGAGCCCACATAGGCGCTGGCCATCTGAATGCCAATAATTCCCTGGGAATTCTCCTCCCCGAAATTATAGGGTGTGGAATGAATGATGGATGGATACACCGGCGCGCAGCCCAGGCCAATGATCACAAAGCCCACCAGTGCAATCCCGTCAATCCTCGTGGGGAGGGCAATACATAAGATTCCCATCACCTCCACACAGGTGCCAATCCGAATCAGCCTGCGGTCTCCCAGCCGATCAGAGACCAGGCCGGATAAAAACCGCCCTGCTGTGATTCCAATAAAAAATAGGGACGCAAATGCTGCCGCACGCTCTTTTGGCATCTGCCTGGTCTGCACCAGATAGGTGCTGGCCCACAGCATTACGGTAGACTCCGCTGCACAGTAGGCGAAAAATCCGGTCAAAAGGGAGGGAACTCCCGGGATCCGCAGTGCGCCCCTCACTCCCAGAACAGCAATATTTTCTTCGGCCTGCTCTGTCTGCCCCTGATTAACCTTCCACAGGGGCAGAGTCACCACCAGCACCAGCGTGATCCCAAGCTGCACATAGGACACCATCCGGTAGCCGCTCTGCCAGCCTGCATGGAGCAGTGCATAGCTCATAATATAAGGGCTCACAATGGTCCCCACGCCCCAGAAGCAGTGAAGCCAGCTCATGTGCCGGGAGGAATAATGCAGGGCCACGTAATTATTGAGCGCCGCATCAATGGCCCCTGCGCCAAGACCGTAGGGAATTGCCCACAGACACAGCATCCAGAACTGGTCCGCTGTGGAGAACCCGAACAGGGCCACTGCCGTCAGGAACACACTGGCCACTGTCACAATCCGGGTGCCAAACCTCCTGGTGAGCCGATCCGACAGCAGGCTGGAGCAAATGGTTCCGCAGGAAATGATCATGGTCACAAGGCCTGCGTAGGACAAGGGTACATCAAAGACCTGCTGCATCACCGGCCAGCCGGCCCCCAGCAGGGAATCCGGCAGGCCCAGGCTGATAAATGCCAGATAAATCAGCAATAACAGTAAAATATACATATCGGCTCCTTTTTCTCTGAACCCTAATAGGCTTTGCCCCAATATACCAGCTTGTGGGCCGCCCTGCCGCAGCAGACGCAGGTGTCGGAGATCTCCTCCTGGACAAAGGGCATACAGCGGGAGGTCGCCGTGGTGTCCTCCTTGATCTTGATCTCACAGGCCTCGTCCCCGCACCACATAGCCCGGATAAAGCCAGGCTTGTGCTCCACTGCATCCCGGAACTCGTCATAGGTCTTTACATCCGTGATATGGGAATCCCGGTGAGCCCTGGCCCGTTCAAACATATCCTTCTGAATCACATCCATCAGCTCCGCTGCCTTAGCTGCCGCATCCTCCAGAGCCACCTCCAGCTTCTCCCTAGTATCCCGGCGCACAATCACACAGCGGTTGTTCTCAATATCCTTGGGGCCCAGCTCCACACGGATGGGAATCCCCCGCATCTCCTGCTCAGAGAACTTCCAGCCAGGGCTCTTGTCCGTATCATCCAGCTTCACCCGAAGGCCTGCTGCTGCCAGCGCATCCCGCACCTCTGCAGCCTTGGCAAGGACGCCCTCCTTGTGCTGCTGCACAGGAATCACCATGGCTTGGACAGGAGCCACTCTGGGGGGCAGCACCAGCCCGGAATCATCCCCGTGCACCATAATGATAGCGCCGATCAGCCGGGTGGTCATTCCCCAGGAGGTCTGGTGTACATACTGCAGCTTATTGTCTTTATCCGTAAATTGGATCCCAAAGGCCCTGGCAAAGCCGTCCCCAAAATTGTGGCTGGTTCCTGACTGGAGCGCCTTCCCATCGTGCATCAGAGCCTCGATGGTATAGGTTGCCACCGCGCCGGCAAATTTTTCCTTATCGGTCTTGCGGCCCCGCACCACAGGCATGGCCAGGAATTCCTCACAGAAATCCGCATACAGATTCAGCATCTGCTGTGTCCTTGCCTCTGCCTCCTCCTCTGTGGCATGGGCTGTATGTCCCTCCTGCCACAGGAACTCCCGGGAGCGCAGGAAGGGCCTTGTCTCCTTCTCCCAGCGCACAACGGAGCACCACTGGTTGTAAACCTTGGGCAGATCCCGGTAGGACTGGATATCGTTTTTATAAAAATCACAGAACAGCGTCTCCGAGGTGGGGCGCACACACATCCGCTCCTGCAGGGGTGTTAAGCCCCCATGGGTCACCCAGGCCACCTCAGGCGCAAACCCTTCCACATGGTCCTTCTCCTTCTGGAGCAGGCTTTCGGGAATAAACATGGGCAGATATACATTCTCCACCCCGGTCTCTTTAAATCGTCTGTCAAGCTCCCTCTGGATATTCTCCCAGATGGCATAGCCGGCCGGCTTGATCACCATGCAGCCCTTCACACTGGTGTAGTCAATCAGCTCCGCCTTCTTCACCACATCCGTATACCATTGTGCAAAATCCTCTTCCATGGAGGTAATCGCCTCCACCAATTTCTTATCCTTTGCCATTGCTCTCTCCTTTCCTGTCCTTTTCTATTCAAAGGACATAAAAAAGAATGCGCTCTGCGCATTCTTCGCGCCCGAGCGGTGCCGTTCACGGCTAATTTCACCTCCGCGAGGTGCGCATCCTGCCCGGAGGGCTTTTTCTGATATCGGAAATTCGAAGGAATTTCCGATATCAAAAAAACCTCCTATCCCTGGAAAAGGGACCGAAGGCTCGGCGGTACCACCCTAATTAATGTATCTCCATACATTCACTCGTCTCCCGTTAACGCCGGGCCTACGTCATATTTTCATATGAAGCTCCAAGGCGGGTTCCATAAGCTTCGGATAGGAATCTCGCACCTGTGATTCCCTCTCTGAAATCCTTCCCTCATGTACTATCCCTCTTCATCACCGTGCCACTATTCTAAGCCACAGGCAGGGCTTTGTCAAGCCCCTGACGCCATCTTTTTTGCAGAATCTTACGCCCCCGGCTCAATCCCGGCCCGGTTCTGTTTCAAACTCGTCCGGCGCCCCAGGCCCCGGGCGCAGCTCCCGCCAGATTTCCCGAATTAAAATATAAGAAATCGGCCCCAGAGCAAAGCCCCACAGCCCATACAGCTTGAGCCCCACGTAAACAGCAATGATCACCACCAGCGGCGGCATCCCCAGCTTGTCTCCCACAAGCCTGGGCTCCATCAGCTCCCTGGTGAGTGTCGCGATGGTATAGATCACCGCGTAAGCCGCTGCCAGCAGATATTCCCCCTGAAACAGCTTAATCACTGCCCATGGGATAAAAATCGTCCCGGTTCCCAGAAAAGGCAGGGCGTCGCAGAACCCGATCCCCGTGCCCGCAATCAGGGCATAGCTGTTTCCGGTACAGAACAGGCCGATCACGCAAATGACTGTCACCAGAACCATAATCAAAAGCTGCGCTTTCACATAGCCGCCTCCCGCATGGTACACCTTCCGCATGATCTGCAGAAGAGACCGCCCCAGCACATGCCTTTGCATGCCGGATCGGATATTGGGATACTCGGCGAGCACCAGAAGGGTGGCAATTCCGGTCACAATCCCGATTCCCACAAGCCCTCCCAGACCTTTCAGCCAGTCGGCAGAGCCCCGGGCCACAGCCGGCAGAATATTGCCCTTGGCATTCTCCAATAGCTCCGGAACCACATGAAGTACCTGATATTCGATCTGCTCCGCCCGATATCCGGTCCACTGTTCAATCTGCAGACAGCAGCTATGGCAGAAATCCCCGGCCGCTTCCCAGTAGGAGGGCGCATTGCTGATCAATAGCTGCAGCTGTCCAAACAGGTTCCTCCCAAGACCCCAGAACGTCCACCCCAGAAGACCCAGAAGCAGCAGCAGTATCACGCCTGCCAGAAGCCCCCGCTTTACATGTATTTTACTATGAAGTTTTGCAATCAATGGATACAGCCATTTTGCCAGTAAAAAGGCAAGCAAAAAGGGAATTGCCAGTGGGAGCAGAAATTTCAAAAACAAATATACTGCAAGGGCAATTCCCAATATTTTTGCCACATTCAGCAAAGGCCTCTTTAATTCTTCCCGCATAGGGATAGTATGTCAGATTCCTGCTGCTTCATGCCTGTATTCTATGATTACCAGATTCTACAACTGATAGAGACGCTCCAGCCCTTGGCAGGCCTCCAGCTGCTGCTTTGCGCCAATGACACACACGCTGCCCTCAGCCAGCGCCACCCTCAGCTGGTCCGCAATCCGCAAAAGCCCTTCTGTTGATGCGTCCAGAAGCTCCTGCCGAAGCTTGCAGCGTCGCTCCCAGGTGATTCCCCGGAAATAGAAGCTATCCGACGCGCCTCCCTTCATCCGCGGTGTCATCAGCGGAGAAGCATCGGATACCGCCCCGATAATAAAGCCGGTAAGATCCGTTCCTTCCCCACAGAAATCCCGCAGGAAATCCGCTGCCTTTTGGTAATATTCCAGGGAGCGGGCCGCGCTGGGATCCCGGTAGGAATAGCAGGCCGCAAGCCCGGTCTCCCGGACCGCCAGGCCCGTTCCATAGGCGCCTCCCTGAACCCGGATCACATTCCACAGGTACGCAAGGCTGATCATCCGCGCCGCCAGCGGAAGGTCGCCGGTATAATGGCCGCCGTGGCCCAGCAGGTCGCCGCCTGCTGCCGCAAAGGAAATATCCGCCGGTATCACGATTCCCTCATTGACCTTATCCCACACCTTAAGCCTCTGCTGCCGCTCTGCTGCCTGACAATCCAAAAATGCAGCCGCTGCCTGCTCTGCCACTGCTTTGGCATAGGTGTCCGCTGCTCCCGTAACACTTACGATCAGTCGGTTTTTCCCTATGATCTCTTTGGAAAATGCCTCAAACTGCTGCTTCAAAGGCTTCCAGTCCCAATTGTCATCCTGCTTCTTCAGCCATTGATAGAAGGCAAAGCCCCCGGTGCACTCTGCCGCTACCCCGGCCAGGTTCTTCTGGGCTGCCAAACGCCCCAGGGCAATCATGGAGCCGCTCATAACAATCCCCTGGAACATCTGCTGACGGTTCTGCCGGATCAGATCCAGCACGTCCTGCTCCGCCTCGTAGCTGGTCTCTGTCAGCAGCTCCTCCACCAGCTGCAGCGCTTCCTCCAAATGCTCCTCCAGACAGCTGAAGGAGACGCAGAGCTTTGTATTGCAGGTATCATTCTTGCCTTCCTGCCCAAAGCTTGCCAGGGAGAAGCTCATCTGGCCGCAGCGCAGGCGCGCCATATTGGTCAGCTCCTCCACAGAATGGGAGCTTGTGCTGAGCTTTCCGTAGAGGGCGCACATCATGGACAGGGCCGACAATTCCTCCTCATTGTAACCGAACACATCAAAATACAATTTTACATATAAGATCCCATTGCTGTCAACCTGATGCAGAAGCACCGGAATTCCGGCAATCCGCGTTTCCTCTATGGGAAGGAATTCCGGCTCTCTGGGGATATCGGCCAATGTCAGGGTTGGCAGCTTCGCCAGATCCTCGGGACTGTCCTCCGATGCCTGCCACTGCTCCAGCCTCTGCTGGCTGTCAAGAAGCCCCTGCTTTGTCCCCGCATCCCATGCAGCCTCCTCCTGGGCCAGCCGTTTGGCCTCCAGGGCATTGCGCTTCTCTCCGGCCTGATGGGAGGGCACCAATACAACCTGGCAGGTATGGGGATTTTCCAGAAATACCTCCCGGATCAGCTGTTCAAAATATCCCTGCTCCATTTTTTCCTTTAAAATATGGAACAGGTCTCCCACCTCAAGGTTTGCTGCCGGATCTCCGCCGTAGAGCCAGCTCTCCAGGGCCTGGAAACCCAGCACCAGCCCCTGGGGCATTGTGCCGAAATCACGCTCCCGCATACGAAACTCAATATTTGTCATCACGGCCAGCAGCAGCTCCCGATCTATGCCGTCATCTGCCTGCCGGGCCAGAGTATCAAATACCACCTGCTTCACTCTGTCCCGGTCTTCCTCCTTCAGGTTCTGCACCTCCAGCTGTACCCAGGTCTGCAGCACGCCGTCCTGAGGCTGCATAAGGACATCCTCAGCCAGTCCCTCGGACAGAATCGCCTTACATAAGGGAGACTGGTTGTTGCCGCAAAGAGCCTCTGCAAGAATCTGCACTGCCACCAGCTTCTCACGCTCCTGAAAGGAGCCGATGACATTTCCCCAAGCCATACGCACATGGCCCTCCTCGTCCTCCTCGGCAGACAGCTCATATTCCACCTCGCGCAGACCGCCATTTACCGGCTCCTGAGGCCTGGGCGGGGCAATCCGCTCTGTTTTATCAAATTTTTGCAGATATTCCTCATCCAGGATCTGCAGCACCGTGTCAATATCCAGGTCGCCGTCCAGGAACACATAGCCATTGGAGGGCGCATAGAATCTCCGATGGCTGTCCAAAAATTCCTCATAGCTCAGATCCGGGATCCGGGCAGGATCGCCGCCGGACTCATATTGGTAGCAGTTATCCGGAAACAGAAGCTGGTTCATCTGATGGTTCAGCAGCTGATCCGCATCTGCAAAGGCCCCCTTCATCTCATTGAACACCACGCCCTTGTAGCTGGGCCGGCTGTCCCCGTCAAACTCATAGTGCCAGCCCTCCTGGTGGAAAATCTCCGGCTTGCCGTAAATCAGCGGGTAAAACACCGCATCCAGATAAACCCGCATCAAATTAAGGAAATCCTTGTCATTGCGGCTGGAAATGGGATACACGGTCTTGTCCGGAAATGTCATGGCGTTCAGGAAGGTGTTCATGGAATTCTTCATCAACTCCACAAAGGGCTCCTTTACCGGATACCGATCCGATCCGCACAGTACAGAATGCTCCAGGATATGGAACACTCCGGTGTCATTCCAGGGCAGCGTCTCAAATGCAATGCCAAAGGTCTTATTCTCCTCCTCCCGTTTCAGCCACACCAGCTCCAGCCCCGTCTTGTCATGGGTCAGCCGGTACATCTCCCCCTTGAGCTCCGTCAGCGGACGAATCTCTGTTACTGTAAATCCATGTGTTTGTTCCATTTGCTTCATGTGTGTCCTCCCTGTTCTTTATAGATTATTGGCTCTTTTATTTTCATAATGTATGAGCTGCCTTGCCTGTCTGGTATCTATTATGGTACATTTGGATATTTATATTCTTTCTTTTGACCGGTTTGGGGATGTACGAAGGCTAGCTGCACCGAGCAGAGCTGAACCGGCAGATAGCCCTGGCCGCAGGCCGGGTTATATTTCTTATCTCCTACCAGCGGGTGGCCTGCATGGGCCAGCTGTACACGGATCTGGTGATGGCGCCCGGTGTCCAGATACACCTCCACCAGAGACTGTACCGGGCTCTCCCCGCTGCCTCCCGGAACTTCTATCCCTGCCCGCTGCTCCAGCACCCGATAGCGGAGAACAGCCTGTTTGGCCCCTGGGGTATCCAGGGATACTACTCTTGAGGTATTGGTTTTCCCGTCCCGCAGAAGATAATTGGTCAAACGCCCCTCCGGCGGCTTGGGAACCCCCTCCACCAGGGCATGATACACCTTGTCCACTGTCTTCTCCCGGAACTGCTTCGCAAGCCCGGCTGCCGCCACAGGGTTCTTGGCAAATACCATTACCCCTGCCACCGGCTGGTCCAGACGGTGCACCACATGAAGCTCTGGCGGCTCCCCCCGGGCTGCCCGGTGGTTCTTTAACAGGCTCTCCATATCCTGCTGTCCGGCCCGGGCGCTCTGGACCGGAATGCCTGCCGGCTTGCAGCAGACGATAATATCATTGTCCTCTTCCATAATTTCCAGTTGATGTAATACCATATTTACTCCTGTTCCTGGGAGACTGGGCGAATGCTGTGGGATTCGTTTTCCAGCTCTTTGATCATCAAATGCTTTTTCTATTTTACCACAGAACATTCGGGAAATATATCCCAATTCCCAGAATTTCACAGGAATTTAAGATTTTGTATTTCGGATTTGACATTTTTGTACAGATTTTAGCAGAAACAAGGATTAATATTTTCCGGTTTATGCCGATATATTAAATAAGAGGAACCCAATCAACCCATGTTTTGTGCATTTTGTAAAGGAGGGTGATTGTCGCAATCTATGTACAACGTATATCCATTGTGTTACCCGTTAACCCCGTAGGCCATGTAGATAAGCCTGCACCACAGCACAAGAGACAGCAGCAGCCGAGACAGGAAACGTCCTCCTTCGCAGCTTTATTGGATGCGGCAATGCATTCGGAGAACAGGGAGGAAGCATCTGAATTCAGCGCGCTGGCTTAAGAGAAAGGGAAAAGCATTGATAGACGAACAGAATAAGAAGAACCCCGGTTGACAAGAACTTGACTTTGCGCCCGGGGTTTTTTTACGTCTGGCAGCTTGATTCCTGGGGCTGGCTATGGTAAACTTTTTTTAACACATCCTTCCCATCCTGGGAAGAGAAGGGAGAACAGATGATGCGGAAATTTAATGTTACTGGCCTGTGCGTTCCCCAAAAACACTATATGGTCAATCTTGATGGCCGCTTAGCCCGTATCAAGGCAATGGTACAGGACGGCGCTTACTTTGCCATTCACCGCGCCAGGCAATATGGCAAAACTACGATGCTCCATGCCCTGGAGCTTTTTTTAAAAAACGAGTACCTTGTTGTAAGTATGGACTTCCAGAAGCTGGGAACTGCAAAATTTGAAACAGAAAATAGTTTCTCCCTTACATTTGCTTCCTGCTTTTTACAGGAGGTGGCAAGAAACAGCGAACCTGACTCTCTGGAATTGCAGGAGGAAATAACGCTGCTGCAACGCATATGTGACAATAGGGACAGCTCCTTTTTCCTGTATGAGTTGTTTGAATTCTTAAACCGGATTTGCGGGGCTTCATCGAAACCTATTGTTTTGATGATTGATGAGGTAGACAGCGCTGCAAACAATCAGGTATTTCTTGACTTCCTGGCACAGCTTCGGAACTATTACCTGGAACGTGAGACAAAAGAAACCATCACCTTCCAGTCTGTGATTCTGGCGGGGCTTTACGATGTAAAAAGCCTGAAATCAAAGCTTCGGCCAGAGGATGCGCAGCAGACCAACAGTCCATGGAATATCGCATCCGATTTTGATATCAGTTTAAGCTTTTCGCCTGCAGATATTGCCGGTATGTTGGTGGACTATGACACAGATCATCATGTTGGAATGAATATTGACATGATTGCCAACATGCTTTTTGCCTATACCTCTGGTTATCCTTTTCTGGTCTCCCGGCTTTGTAAGCTGATGGCCGAAAAACTTGCCGGAAGGGACAGCTTCCCCACATTGGAAAGCGTCTGGACAAGGGACGGCTTTTTAGCTGCGGTTCGGATACTGCTTGGGGAGGAAAATACGTTATTTGAATCCCTGGATAACAAACTCATTGATTACCCAAAGCTTCGTCAGATGCTGCGGGAGCTCCTGCTGCTGGGACGGCCCATTGAATATATTCCAGGCGATCTGGGGATCCGGATGGCTGTCATGTTCGGCTTTGCAGCTATCCAAAACGGCTTTGTCCATGTGGCAAACAGGATCTTTGAGACAAGGCTTTACAATGGCTTTCTGGCCCAGGAGAGCCGAGACAGCGATATATCCCAGTTGGCTATGGAAGAGAAGAATCAATTTATCAAAAATGGTCAGCTGGATGTCGACCAATTGATCCGCAAATTCGTTGAACATTATACCGAATTGTTCGGCGATTCCCATGAAAAATTTCTTGAGGATGACGGAAGGCGTATTTTCCTGCTCTATGTACGCCCTATTATAAATGGAACCGGGAATTATTATATTGAGACCAGAACCAGGAACCGCCGTCGTACCGATCTGATCCTGGATTTCCGCGGCCAACAGACCGTGATTGAGCTTAAGGTATGGCGGGGAAATGAGTATCATTCCAGAGGCGAGGCACAATTAGCGGAATATCTGGATTATTATCATTTAAAAAAGGGATATATGGTCAGCTTTAACTTCAACCAAAAAAAGCAGGTTGGCGTACATGAGATTGTATTGGGAGACAAGGTTCTGGTGGAGGCGGTTGTCTGAATATGTGGAAACCGTTCTGGCGTTTCATGCCCTTGGCGTGCTGACACTTTTATATGCAGTTCTTCCACAACCTTCTGGGAGAGTTCCCATAGAATGCCAACAGCCTCGCTTTCTGTGATCCAGCCTAAATAGTATCCCCAACGTGTCAGCAGCGCCGCCCGGCCAATATCCCACCCCGCCATAAAACCAGGAGCATATTGACTTAAAATGCATTAAGAATAGCAACCGATTGGAACATTGCTGCATCAGTTTTCGCGATATGAATCTTCCAGTCTTCTATAATCAATCTTCCCCACTGCTGTTTTGGGCAGCTCCTCCAAAAATTCATATGCAAAGGGCCGCAGGTAATCCGGCAGCAGTTCTTCACAGGTTCTTTGTATAGCGGCCCGTGTTTCTGCTTTACTTACAGGAATATCCTTTTTGAGTACAACATATGCTTTGGGCGCGAATCCGCTGCCGTTATGTGCGCTTACCACACACACTTCAAAGACATGGGGCACCGACATAATAACATCCTCAATTTTGCCGGGAAATACTTTATAAGCCATTCCTTCGGGACCGATGAACATAACACGTTTGATCCGCCCTTGGAGAAATAGAAAGCCCTGGGGATCCACATATCCCAAATCTCCGGTACGCACCCACTTTGTCCCGTCGGAATCCGTAATAAGCAGATCGTCCGTTTCTTTTTCATTGTCCTTATAGCAGACCATCAGGGACGGACTGGAAAGCAAAATCTCCCCGGTCTCCCCATACCTGCATTCACGGCCATTCTCTCTGTCGTAGACACGAATATTATTTTTTACCAGGGGGATGCCTACACTTCCAAGCTTAGTATAGTCCCCAAATGTGGTTACGGCACTGGAACAAATCTCTGTCATGCCATACCCCTTGATCAGCTGCGCCTTGGAGCCGTGCTGCTGTAAAAATATATTCAGCTCTTTCTCCATACGCTCATTTAATCCGTCACCGCCTGCTGCAAGAGTCAAAATTTTTGACAGGTCGGCTGACTCCAATCTTCTATCCTGAAGCATCGGGCTAAAATAAGAGGGTATTCCTGCAATATGATTCGGCCGGTACTTCCGCAGATAGAGGCTCCAGTCAGCCGCTTCAAACTTTGGGATTACAGCAACCGTCAATCCTAAACACAAGGGCATATGCAGACAGGTAAGCATTCCATAGACCACGAAAGGGACAATGATATTCAGAAATACCTCTCCCCGTTGATGCGCCATACTCATTTTGTACTGCATTGCAACCGCATTATAAGCTTGATCTGTTAATAATACCGTTTTGGGGAATCCGGTTGTCCCTCCAGTATGGGCCCAGATACTGATCCTTTGGCTGTCATGATTCCATTCTGCTTCTACTTTCCGGGCAGCCAGCGCCTGGAGCTTCTTCCAGGGGAGAATCCTCCTGTCTTCTGGACAGTTCACACTTGCTTTCGCATATTTCAGTTTATAGCCCAACGCTGTTACTGGCCCCATGTAATCAGCCAGAGAAAAAGTTATGATTCTTTCTGCACCGGATTTTATCCCCGCCTGAAGAGCCTTTTTGGCAAATAGATCCAGTGTCACTACAAACCGGGATTTTGCCTCAGCAAAATAGGATTGAAATTCACTCTCTGATGCAATTACGTTAATGTAGTTAGAAATGGCTCCGATTTTATTCAATGCATAAAATACGACAATAGAATTCACGCAGGACAGGGAAACTACTGTACAGACATCGCCCTTTTTCATACCAATTCCAGTAAATGCACGGGCTGTCCTGTCGATTTCATCGAATAGCATGCCATATGTAATTTTCCGGCCAAAATAGATTAATGCCGTATCTTGAAGATGTTCCCGGTTATTCTCCCAAAGGTAGCCGTAGATGGTATGCTCCGGTAATGGGGCATTGATTGCTTCCTGGCTGTAGTATTGCAGCCAGGGGCGGTCTTGGGAGGGGACAGTTGTATCTCTCATAGCTGTATGTTTCCTTTCAGTAAAATTATTTTACATTTTTACAATGTGATACTCTCGTAAGAGAAACCAAATACCCCGCAGCTAGTCTCCTATTTCATTTTCATATAATGTTCAATCATTATTTGCCTTATATTTTCACATTTCTTTTGTAATGAATCTTCTATATTCACCCATACACATTCACCAATCACAACATTATAATTCCGTTTTCCATTTTCTTTTATAATAATTGGTACAATCGGAGCTCCGGTTACCTGTGCTACATAAACCGCACCTCGCTTAAATGATAATAACGATTCATTTATTCGATTCCTTGTCCCCTCTGGAAAAAGCAACACATCCTCTCCATTAATTACGTGATGTATCATAGTTGAACTTGCTATTTTTCGAGATTCTTTACTTTTACGATTCACAAATATAGTCCCTATTTTCCTCTGGATAAATCCATATTTGGAAAATTCATATTCATGTTTAATTAAAAATCTCGGATATCGATCTTCTAATATTGTATATAATAATGGAATATCAAATGATCTTCTATGATTACTGATAAATATCACCCCCTTTTTCGATGGTATATTGGAACCCCCCTCTACTTGTATTCTATTCACTCGTTTTATTCCACTTCCAATTATTAAAATGTACTTTCTTAGTTTAAGCTTATACGTATATAAGAACTCTCTGTCAAATGGTAATCGTTTATAATACTTTTGAAGATCTTTTATGTATTCAATACGTTCATTTACCAGCATATTGCAAAATTCTGATATTGATTTTATTTCCTTTGGAACACCGGCTGAAACAATCTCTAATATATCAAAAAATGTATAAGCACGAATAACGTCAAAGCATTGTCTGTTATAATCTGCATCCATACATATAACACACGGGCATTCTTTTTTTAGTCCTTCAATATTCTGGGGAGAATCTTCTATTACCAAATCTATCTTTAATTCTCGGCAAACAGCACACTTTTCTTCTGAACTTTTGTTTGTTGAAACAAAATATATATCATCATATTCCACTCGGTTTTCTTTTAACCACATTTTTACAATACAACGCATAAAGTATCCTATAATGTGATAGCTGCACAATGCCCTCCCTGTTACAATATATATTTTATGGCCTTTTGAATGGAGTGTCCGAATAACTTCGGCAGCATTTTCACGAATCGGATAATTTCTTGCATACCAAAATAAATATTTAGCCCAAAATCTAAATTTCATTTTTTCAGAACAGCCAAACCGTTCTGAAATATCGGAGCTTGCCTGAATATGTACGTTGCTATATCCCTTTCGAACATTAAAATGCTTATTTCCAAATACATTAAGAAAATTTTCAAAATCTGTAAGTACACCATCTATATCAAAAGCTATATTCATTTCATATCCCCTTTTATTATAAAATAATGTCAGAAACAGCTCTTATACAATTATCTCATTCGTTTTTACTCATAATCTTAAATAAAATAGCAGTGCCAGTATCGCTATTTTTCCATGCATTACTGATAGTTTCTAGGTATTTCCAATTCCTGATACCTTAAAACCTATCGGTTTCACTATGATATTTCATCCAGTCTTTAAATAGAAACAGATTTTCTTTCCTTATACGCAAATACTGAAAGAAATCAAATGCTTCTGAGTACCCTACATACCCTTGAGGCTTAAAAATAAACTTCTCTTCATATCTTTGCACCCCAATCGGATCCTTAAAAGCACGTTTATATTTGCGGTAACGTGTATCAATATCTTTTTTCAGATAATTTTGATCAATATTTTTACGCTTTTCCTTTCCATATTTTTCGGCAAATTTCCAAGCAGAAGTTGCCATAATATCTCTTAGCTCAACTATGGATTTTGTTTTATCGTTATATGGATAAAATGGATGATTGATTTGCACGTAACATGCATTTTCCGTAAAATAAAAGTAAAGTGGAATAATGGGAATTCCTGTCTGTTGAGATAATTCAATACACCCCCAATACATTGGAAGCATTAACAAATTTGGGGACAGATTCCATGTTGCTTCTGGATACATCAGGATATTATGCCCTAATTGTAAATGCCTGATCAGTGCTTCCCTTGAATATTTTCTTTCCGTTTTATTTGACCGATTTACCCATATGCAACCATTCATCGATAATGCTAATCCATTTAAAGTACCCTTATCCTCATCACTTACTAGGACATATGTATGCTCGCGAATTACCTTCCCCGCTGTGGGAATATTATCAATACCGAAATGATTAGCCACAAAAATTTTGGATCCATCCAAAGAAATTCTTCCTTCAATTCTTAATGGCATAGATTTTGTTGCCATTGTGAGCACTTTTAGCACCGCTGGGTGTAAAGCTCGTAATAGCTTTTCTCCATAGGTTTCCTTGTAAGGCTTTCTCTTTATATTTTTCATTCTATTACATTTCCTTCTCTGTAAACTTCCCTGTATTCCTTTTCTTGATCTAGCAAAAATTTCTTTAATCTGTAAAAATCAAACCTTCATCCCACATATCAATGCCAATACATTCTCTTGTATATTTTTCATATCTATGGAGAGTTTTATACTGTCCATATAACTCTAAATTATAATCATCAACCCATATATAAACTTCCGTCTTTGTATTGTTTGGCGAGCTTAAAAACTCCGCATATTTGTCATCTTTCACCTATACATAAAACGTCTCTAAGCATTCCTTTTGTGCCTCCTTTGAAGTTTAATATAGAAACTGCTTTGCGATACGCTCCTTCTGCTCCTGTGAATAAGTCTCATAATCCTCCATCTGATAAGCAATGAATTCAGTAACTTTTTCATTTCCCATCTCATACCCTTGCTTTAGCAGGCTGATAATATCATCACTATAATTTTTTAAATGCATCTTCAACTTATTCTCATAGGCTTTTTCACAACCTGCTTTGATAGCCTTATCATAATACTTGTCCGCCTGTTCCTGGTCAACAGGATAATAAATACCCGTTGCAAACATATATCCCATATTATTGCAGGCAATGCCATTATTCTGTAATTGCGGCATACAATAAACCTGCACTACTGACTTGTAGTCTTTGGCCAAAAATGCTTTTTCCGCATATGCAAGCAATGTTTCTGCACTGGTGCTTTCATTAAATGTGGAAGCAATATTATTAATTGTAGTATTTTTCTCTACATGTGATGTAAAAAACATCTGTTTCACATCGTCAATATCTGCTTGGATCTGATCCTGGGAAATCTGAAATTGGCTGTTTATATTTTCAATTTCCTCTTCAAGATAGCTATTGTATTGCCTTTCAACAAGACATAAATTAATTGCTATTCCTGCCGTGGTATCTTGTGACATTAACCAGTATAAGGTCTTTTCTGTACCCTGACTAAATCAGCCATTATTCTTATCCCGGCACTCATACACCACTTTTGACTTAGAAATTTTATCAATCGCATCTTGTTCTAATAATCGAAAATTTATTTTCTCTGATCCTGGTATTCTTGGTAATTCTGGAATAAATTCAACATATGTTGGAATTTCATAACTTTTTAATTGAACCTTTTCACCATTTGCAGCTATTGAAGGCTGTGTAAAAAGGAACTTTATATGCTCAATAAGTTCCGTAGATTCATCATAATTATTATTTAAAATGATATAGGCCTTATTGACATATAGTTGTTCTTTATCTGGGACTTTTACAACAACGCAATCTTTCACAGGTGCAAAAGTTGATATAATATTCTGAACGTTATCACAATACACCTTATTTAAAGACGAGGTTATATAAAACCTTGACTGTCTGGCAGTAATTTTAAAATATCCCATTTTATCAATGATACCCATTGTACCTGTTTTAAAATATTGTTTTCCATTTCTGAAAAACTTTACAGCCTGCGTTAACTCCGTATTTTTATAATACTCTTTAAACACTAATTTTCCGGATATACAAAGCATCCCTTCTTCGCCATACTTTTTTTCTTCCATTGTATCTGGATCTACAACCATAGCATTTATTCCAACTAAAAGCTTTCCAGCAGTATCTTGTCTTAATGGTACACCAACAGGAGTGGTTCCGACACTTACGGTTTCTGCATTCCCAGATCCATTTCCAATTTCCACATCTTTTGCTCCATGTTCATAAAAAAAGTTCTTCCCTCTCTTCACTTTTTCGAAAGTTAAAAAATCGCCTCCTGATATAAAATGAGTTACTGATGACAAATCCTCATTTTGTGAAATATTGTTCATAGTCAAATCTAATAAAGCCGGACTCCCAAAAATAATATTTGGTCGTTTCCTATAAAAATATCCAATATTATTTTTATCAATGTTTGGACACAAAATAGCTTCTTTTCCCCATAATAAAGTAGTTAATGTTGAGGTAATTAACCCATAGGGATATGAGAACGGTACACAATTTAACGTTTTGCATCCCGTTATTTTTTCTCTTTGACTGGTATTTTTCAGGTATATCTCTGCTGCTAATACGTTTTCATTTGTCAGCACTACAGATTTTGGTTTACCTGTAGAGCCACTTGTAAACAAAATTAGTGCATTTTCCTTTTTTAAATGAAGGGGTTCAAACTTATACTTTCGCAATTTTGCTATATTCCATAATAAAGAGAAATCAATCATATTTTCACTTCCAGTAATTTTACTCTTTATCCTCTGTGAACAAATATCTTGTTTATCAAGTGTAATAACATATTTTACCTTCGTATTATTTGTAATTTCCTGATTATATTTATAGCCTTTATTGTAATTAAAAAATATTGGCGACTCAAAAAGATTTAAATAGTTATTAATTTCTGAATCGGAAGCATGTGGATCAAGAAATGTTGCAACTGCCCCAATCCTATTACATGCTAAAAACACTGATACAGCTTGATAAAAATTTGGCATTGATATAGAAACTATATCACCCTTTTTTACGCTAAGTTCCTTTAAAGCCAAAGAAATAGTTATACAATCATTCAGTAACATTCTATAGCTAGCCTTTAAGTCTAAACAATCTACGGCTGGCTTATCTAAATCATTGGATCTCAATAATTTTAGCATCAAGTAAATATTCAAATTTGGTATGATTGGATTCCTTTCAAAATATGTTGCATTCATACTTTGCGGATTATCTATACTTGGATATTCGGTTAATTTTTTTCTTTCATCTCCTATCATTTCCCCTGAAATTCCTTTCTTGTAATATTATCTTTTATGAATTTTCGACACAGCTCCGTTGAAGTTATTGTACAATTGCTCATTTTCTTTCTCCAGCTGCATAAAGTCTGTTTTTCCGAAAGACATCCGTGGAAGCAGTTCCTTCCTAAATTCATATGTACTGGGCACATAATAGGTAGACATCCTTCCTGTTTCTTCTATCTTCCGGTTATTGAGAAATTTTCATTAATGTCTTACCCCCTGTTATTTTTCTCACCGGATTATATTCATGAATTTTCAATAGACGTCTTTGTCAATATATGTGTTTTTAATATCCCTTAACGCCTCAGGCATTGTTTTACTTCCTGAAATTCTTGTGACTATTCCATAGAGTGCAGCTATACATACGTATGGCAGCATTGCAAAAAGGGTTTGCTTAGACTGTCTAACTAAACATTTTCGCAAAATCTCCCACAATTTTTCTTCCTCCGGATGCTCCAGCAATACCTTTTTCTGCCTTCCTATGTGTTTCACATTATTATAAATACAAAATCCTACCGGAAAGAATGCACCTACAATTAACGCCGTTGCCTTCGAGATTGCAACTATATCTACCGTGTGGATTACACTTATATATATACAGGGAATAAAGTCTGCAAAAAATACAATCAAAGTAATCATTAAACCATCTTGTGCAATCCCTCCAAGAGGTTTATTGGGTACAACTTTATATTCACCATATTTGTATCGAATTACCCGCGCATTGAGAACTGGTATTACAATAAATGCCATTATAGTTACAACCAAAATAAAGATTATATATATCCATGTTTGCTGGCATAATATTAATATTGTATTTAAAACATTTAATACCACTCCAGCTACGACCTGAACCAGTGCCATGGCAGCGGCCATTTTTTTGTCCGATAGCCATCTTAACCATACCACATTCATATAATATCCATGGGCAGATAAAATAGCTGAGCCAAGACATGCACATATGGAACAAGACAACATAACCCATTTTAAAGGCGTCCAGGTTAAAGATGGTAAGCTCCCTATATTTGTTATATTTACATAAATAAGCACTATAAACATAACAATAGAAAGAAAAAATGCGGCCACCTTAAATGCTATACTTTTTTCATTTTGTTTTAACCCAAGTATAAATAAAAGCCCAGAGACTATAAACAAAACATAGACAGACCAATTTGGAATATTGATAACTCCTAGTTCGATTTTTATTTTATTAACTTTGGCAATATCCAGAATCCAGCGGCACATCAGTATGATAACTGCTAATATTCCTAATACAATCTGCAAATACGCAGCACCTTTTATTTGTTTAAACTTTCTTTTTGTAATTTGATTGTCATTTAATTCCTCTTCCGCATTTTCAACAAAATGAAAATATTCTTTAATCTCTTTTCCAAATAACACAGATAATACAATTGTAAAAAACAGATCAATAAGGTCTCCGCTACCTAGTAAATCCTGAAATAATGCACTAATTACTATATATGCTTCTATTCCAACTAATGCAAAACAGCGATAGCGTATTTCTCCAATATATGCTTTCTCGCTTATAATTGTAATTATCCCTATAAACAGCAATGCACATATTAACTCTATTCTGTTTTGCAGACCGCTAACTACATATAAGGCGCATGCGTAAAACAAAATAGTCCAGATATCCTTACATATTATGATTTAGGTGTCAAAAGGTACGTCCTTTTTGAACGATAACTGTTCTTTGAAAACTGGATATATTGTTGTAAAATACTGTATTTTCCATCCATTTCAGGTATAATGTAATCAGCAAGAATGATTGGAGGCCATCTTATGTCATTTGTCCAAAACCGAATAGAAGAACAGCAGCTTTATCTGTTTGACCCATTAAGCACATTGACTGAAAGGGAAAAGAAATTCCTTGACAGGTCATGGGCGAAATATTTTGCAGAATTTATTTTTCCCAAGATTGATGAAATCCCGTATGCTGTCTTATACAGTGATAAGGACTCACGCCCAAACACGCCTGTTAATGTCCAGATCGGTGCGTTGCTGATCAAGGAACTGACAAATCTTTCAGATGATGAACTGCTGGAATCCCTGATGTTTGACATCCGGTTCCAGTATGCCCTCCACACAACGTCTTTTGCAGAACAGCCGCTCAGTGACAGAACGCTCAGCCGTTTCCGCGCAAGGTGCGCCGCATATGAAACAGAGCATGGAGTGGATCTCCTTCACGAAACCATCTCTTCCCTATCATCGGAAATGGCGGAGTTGATGAGGATCGACAGCAGCATGAAACGGATGGACAGCCTGATGGTTGCTTCCAATATCAAGCGGATGGGGCGTCTGGAACTGCTCTACACCTGCGTGGCAAACCTCACAAAAGAAATGGCAAAAACCCGTGAGATCCCTGAACATCTGCGGCATTATACAGAAGCGAATGACAGGAACCGTGTCATATACCACAACCACAGTGAGGAAACTTCCGCAAAGAT
>CAJUQB010000001.1 GCA_910588285.1 uncultured Lachnospiraceae bacterium | reverse complement strand
TATTATGGCAGGGATTGTGATTCAACGGCATTGTTTTCCGGCTATCAGATTGCCAGCACCCCCAGCTCCGCCCCATAACAAAATCCTGGCCTGTGGTAGCTGATCCGTTCCTTCCAAATATGCTTAGAGGTCAGCAGTACCGCAGCAAGCAGCAGCGCCCCAAGGGTGCCGGCAAGCAGCAGGAAGCCGCCATATCGCTGATAATAGCTGAGCCGTTCCCAATAGCTCATATTCTCTGCCTCGGCAGAGAAGGTATGGAGGTATTCATAGGGGATCCCCCACACAATGGTGAAGTCCTTTGGCCGCTCCACCTTCTGGGGCATCCAGTCCATGCTTTCATCCACATAGACATCCTGGGTCAGATTCTGGTTATCCCGGTCAATGGACTGCAGGTTCTTGATCAGCCAGTCCCCCTCACCCTTTCCCGGCTCCTCAAAAATACTCTCCACCGTCATGATGCCCTCAGCATCAAAATGTATGCGAAAGCAGAGGCTGTAATGAGCTGAGAGCCGATTGATCATCTGCCGCGAAAGCTCTTCTGTCAGGAGGATCCCTCCCAGATTGTTGGAATTGTTGGAACAGGTACGGCTCCCGTCCCCATTGGTTGCATAATAATCTACCCGGTCGCGCACCAGGCTGAAATACTGATCCCATTCCTGCATCAGGGCCTGACTGTACATTGCCTCATAGCTGCCCGCATTCTCAATATTCAAAATATAGCTGCCCTTATAAATCGGATCCAGAAGCTCCTGGTAGACCATCATCCGGTACTCATCCTCAACATCGTTCTCCTGCTCCCAATGTTTCTGTCCCTCCTGAAAAATCCCCTGGAACAGCCCCAGATTGACAACTGCCGCCAAAATCACTGCCAGAAGCCCTAAGCATCCGCGCAAAATTCTACTTTTTCTCAATTTTGTATCCAACACCCCACACCACCTTTAAATATTCCGGTTCCTTCGGGTTGATCTCAATCTTTTCCCGAATATTCCTCACATGCACCATAATGCTGTCCGTATTGACAGCCTTCTCATTCCAGACACGCTCATAGATCTCGTCTGTGGAAAACACACGCCCCACATGCTTCATCAATAGCGCTAATATTTTAAATTCGATCGGAGTCAGCTTCACCGGCTTGCCGTCCACCAGCACCTCCACCGTATCCTCATTCAGCTCCAGGCCGCCATTGATATGAACCCGTTCCTCCTGCTCCTGGCCGTTTTTATTCCGAAACCGGGTGTAACGCCGCAGCTGGGAATTCACCCGGGCCATCAGCTCCAGCGGAGTAAAGGGCTTGGTGACATAGTCATCTGCACCGATATTTAAGCCCATCACCTTGTCCGTCTCCTCAGATTTGGCTGACAGCATAATCACCGGAAAATCATGGGTTTCCCGCAGCTTCATGGTCATGGTAATGCCATTCATCCGCGGCATCATGATGTCCACAATGGCCAGATGGATCTCCTGCCGCTCAATCACAGCCAGCCCCTCTATGCCATTGGCTGCCTTTGATACCTGATAGCCCTGGCTCATCAGGAAGATCTCAATACCGTCCCGAATCTCCGCGTCATCCTCCACAATCAATATGTGAAATTCCTTTGCATTTGGTTGCTCCATAACTTACGTCCCTCCACACTTCGGTAATAGCTTTCCGCCCGCTCTGCCACCAGCTCCTCGCTGTAGGCCCTTGCCGTCTCCACCGCTGCCTGCTGCATCCGCCTGTATTTCTCCGGGCATCTTAACAGGGTCAGAATCGTATCCGCCAGCCAGCCGCTGCCCTCGGGGCAGAGCATCCCATTCCTTCCGGATACCACCACATTCCGAACGCCGGTTGCATCCACCGCTGCCACCGGAAGCCCTGCAGCCATGGCCTCCAGGATCACAATCCCCTGTGTCTCGGATTTGGAAGTAAACAGAAACAGATCCGATGCGGCCAGGTAATCCGGAATGGCATCATTGGGAATATTTCCTGTAAAAATCAGATTCTCCTCTATCTTAAGCCTTTTTGCCTCCTTTTTCAACTCCTCCTCCCCCGGGCCGCCGCCGATAATAAGATGGCGGAAGGTTTTGCCCTGGGCTGACAGGAGCTCCTTCAGGATGGCCAGCTCCGACAGCTGGTAGAAGAGATTTTTCTCCTTTGCAAGCCTGGAAACGGTAATAAAGAGATAGTCAGCATCCCCCAAAAGCTTTGACCGCAGATGCCCGTTCCCGTAAAACCGGCTTCCCGGAATTCCAGTAGGCAACACACCGATTGGTACAGTCACCCCGCTTTGCCACAGATGCCTGCGGATCTCCGGGGTTGGCGCCAGAAGCAGGTCACATTTCTGGCAAAAGCCCTTCAGATACCGCTGAACCATTCCCGTACATTTTTCAAGCTGTTCCAGAGGCTTGATGTAGTAGAGATACTGCTCATAACAGGTGTGGTAGGTAAATACCACCGGAATGCCCAGCTTTCGCTTCAGGTGCAGGGCTACATTTCCCACAATGGCCGGGTGGTGTACATGAATCACCTGGATTTCCAGCTCCTTCACCTTCTTAAGAAACAGCTTTGTCAGCGCGTTTGGCACCGGCGCACCGGCCACCTTCAGCGGCAGGGAGGGATAGCGGATCACATAGGGCTCCTCCTCCTGTCCCTCATAAGTAGGGGCAAATACATAGACCTCATGGCCCCGTTCCCGCAGTGCAGCCGCCAGATGCTCAATGGAGACCGGAACGCCGCCAATATAAGGCTTATAATTGTTGGTAAACATTGCGATTCTCATACCTGCCACCCCCTATGCCTTCAGAAAATCAAACATGGTAAAGGCCGCATCCCCCAGGAAATATCCGGCCCCCACCAGCACCAGGTTCCATACCAGGATCCCGCAGGCGGAGCTCACCACATATTTTCCAAAATTCATGCGAATGGCCCCTGCCGGAATGGAGATCAGGGTGCGCACCATAGGCACCAGCTTACTGACAAAAATCCCTATGCCGCCCTTTTGCTGCAGGTATTCCATCTTGCCCTCAATCGTATCCTTCTGCCTGGGAAATTTTTGATACCATTTCTGCAGGAAAATTTCTCCGCCGCCCCTGCCGATTCCATACAGCAGGATGCTGCCCAGAAGCCCTGCTGCCACCGTAATCAGCAGCGCCAGGAAAAAATTCATCCTCCCATGGGCCGCCCAGATGCCTGCCAGGGGCATGATTACCCCGGCCGGAAAGCCCGGCAGATTCAGGTATTCCAGAAATACAATGAGAAAAATAGCGATTCCGCCATAGTTGGTAATAAATTGTAGAAATGTCTCCATGCTCATGAAAATGTCCTCCTTAAGTATCAAATGGATCATATAGCTCTGCACAGAATTCAATCTATGCATTCATTATAACGATCCAATCCTAAGGAGGACTGCAGATTTTTCTAAAGATTTGCTAAAGATGATGCTTCTTCTGTCTCCGGCTCGCCAAGAATCTGCCGGAATGCATACTGGCGCTGCTTCTCCCGCCGCTCTTCCATCATGCTTCGTATGGCCTCTTCCAGGGAATCAAACTGCTTCATCATACGTTCCCATTCCTTTTCCGTATAGCTGTTGCCGCCAATCTGGTATTTTACTTCCGTATCTCCATTCCGGAGCTTTTCCCGAATCTCTTCCTTCCGAGCCGCAATTACCTGCCAGGGATTCTCCTCTGCCTCCCCGCCGTCCTTTTCGGCAAACCGATCCATCATATCCAGCAGGGCCTGTCCCTGCTGATACTGCTGATATATCCCGGCGTTCAGGTACTCCTTCCCCATCTGGGCGATTGCTGCCGGCCAGTCCAGCTCCTGGCTGAGAAAGGCATCCTTTCCGGAGCATCCCTTCTGGTAACCGTTTGCGGAAGCATTTTCCATAAATGCCTTCGCCTTGACCCAGGAGCCAAGGCCGCCCCTGCCCATACCGTGATCGTCCGCATAGCAGCAGAGGGCAAACATTTCCAGGCCCGTTGCCCGGGACGGATCCACATCGTTGATTGCGATTTCGTAAACCTCGCTTGTTCCATTGGCACTCATTGTCACACGCACGATGGGATTCTCCTCTGTGGAATCCTCACTGTAGCTGGCTGCGCACCCATAGGTAACTCCGGTAGCCGGATCCGTCACCATGGTAATATTTAGAATCTCCGGCTCCCTCTGCCGGATTCTGGCTCCTGCCTCCTGGGCTGCCTGTAAAAATCCCGATCCTTGAGCCTTATTTTCTGTTCCGCTCTGCTGGTACATGTTTCCGGAAATACGACGTCCGGTTGCTGTGATATCCATAACAATTCCCCCTTCCGGTATATATATCGGCTGCCCGGCCGGCTCCCTTCAATAAAATTGACTTATGCTGGGGATGTTTTTCTTTCTCATTCTTATGCTGGTAGAAAAATCCTTTGCCTTTTCCGATTCGGGAGCAGGTAAAATCCTCATTGCTTACCATACTGGCCTGAATATTACAGGCATTGGCTTCCTTATATATGCCCTTTTTGACAGGGCATAGAGCAGGGGGCCGCTCATCTCCTTGCCGCCTCATACATCAAAAGCCCTGCCGCCATGGCCGCATTCAGGGATTCCACCTGGCCGGCCATGGGAATGCGGATGCGGGTATCTGCCAGCTCTGCGATCTCATCAGACAGCCCATTCCCTTCATTTCCAATCATAAAAGCGCTGCCCCCGGAATAATCCACCTCATCATAGGACTGTCTTCCTGCAAGGTGGGCCGCATAAAAACGAATCCCCTGCTGCTTCAGCCTGCGGATATCTCCCGGGAGATCCTCCGTAATTACAAAGGGCACCCGGTAAATGGAGCCCATGGTGGAGCGGATTACCTTGGGGCTGAACAGGTCTGCAGTGGTACGGTTCATCAGAACACCGCTGATGCCTGCTCCCTCCCCGGTGCGGAGCATGGTTCCAAGATTGCCTGGATCCTGGACGGTATCCAATACCAGAAGCAGGGGGGCTGCTGCCGGCTTCTGTCCTGGTTTCTGTCTCTGGACTGCAACCTCTTCTGCCTGCCGCGCCTCCCCATCCTTTTGACCGCAGGGGTGCCTTGATACCAGCAGCTCCTCCAGGCTGTACTCCGGCATTCGTACCACAGCCAAAATCCCTTGGGGCGTCTGGGTATCACTGATGGATTTCAAGACCGAATCAGAGACTTCCTCATGCGCTGCTCCGGCCAGCTGCTCCTGCCATCTTTGCTCCGCCTGGAAGCTCTCCGATACATATATTCTTTCCACCCATTCTCTGGGCGCCTCAAAAGCCATTCTTGGGCCCTCTACCACAAAGGCCTTCTGCTTATGACGGGCCTTGCTTGTTTTCTGAAGCTGCTGTATTCTCTTGATCTGCTGATTGCTGCTGCTGGTAATCACGTTATATCCTCCACCTCAATCTTTATTACTTATCCAATTTTTCTATCAGGATGATCTGCCCCGCAAATGGGGAAACGGAAAAACGAGAGCAGCCCTTCACTGCCCTCGTTCCCTTCACTGTCCTGCCTGTTAAATCCCAAGATGCAAGCATACCTCATACATATATTCCGAAATCTGCTTGGTCATTCCCAATGCCTCATCAATATCAAAATCCAAAAATTCGCCATTGCGGTAGCCAACCACACGATTGGACTTCCCTGCACACAGCAGGTCCACAGCCATGGCTCCCATGATGGAGGCATAGACGCGGTCCTTGGCTGTTGGGCTTCCGCCCCGCTGCATATGGCCCAGGATGGTGGCCCTGGTCTCCACACCGGTGGCTGCCTCAATCCGTTTTGCCATACTGGTGGAATGGCCGATGCCTTCTGCATTGATAATAATATGATGCTTCTTGCCTGTCTTACGGTTCTGGATGATGTGGTTCACCAGCTTCTGCTCATCATAATCATACTTCTCCGGAAGCAAAATATCCTCTGCGCCGTTGCCAATCCCGCACCACAGGGCAATATAGCCGGCATCACGTCCCATTACCTCAATGATGGAGCAGCGCTCATGGGAGGTAGAGGTATCGCGCACCTTGTCAATAGCTTCCATAGCCGTATTCACTGCCGTATCAAAGCCAATGGTATACTCGGTACAATCAATATCAAGGTCAATCGTTCCCGGCAGGCCGATGGTATTGATCCCCTGCTCTGACAGCCTCTGGGCTCCCCGGAAGGAGCCGTCGCCGCCAATTACGATAATACCGTCAATCCCAAACTTCCGGCAGATATCAGCCGCCTTGATCTGATACTCCTCCTCCTTGAATTCCAGACAGCGGGCCGTCTGCAGGATCGTGCCGCCCCGCTGGATAATATCTGATACATGCCTTGCCTGCATCTCCTCAATCTCTTCCTGAAGCAGGCCTGCGTAACCTCTCTTAATGCCCATAACCCGTTTGCCACAGTAAATAGCCTGACGCACCACGGCTCGGATGGCCGCGTTCATTCCCGGTGCATCACCGCCGCTGGTCAATACACCGATGGTGTTTATCTCTTTTGACACTGTTCATTCTCCTCCTATAGATGTCCCTAATCCGTTTTCCAATCTCTTACATATTTTAATATCTTTTCGAGTTGTTTTCAATGGGCTTTTCTACAACTTTTACATTTTTTTCACCCAAAAAGTTAGTTAAAATGTTGACAATCTCTCTGTCCACCCGGATACTCCGGCTGGGGGGCAGGCGTTTCATCTGTTTTGTCCCGGAAATGTAGATCACGATACCATCCTGCCCGTCCGAGCCCCGAAGTATGGAAAACAGCTCCTCTTCCTTCCCATGATAATCCTCCATGGTATCAAACTGCAGCCACAGCTCCTTCTTGGTATCGTCAAAAGCATACATCCGCTCACAAACCAGCTTGCCGTTCTTCTCCTCCTCCGTGGATACCCGTCCCCGGATAAACACCTTGTTGTCGATCTCCAGAAGCCGGCTGTTCTGCTCATAATCCCTGGGGAAAATAATGACCTCCAGGGTGCCCACCAGATCCTCCAGCGTAATAAATGCCATGGTCTTATTATTCTTTGTATATTTTATGGTTTTATCCACAATCATGCCGCCTACCATGGCTGATTCCCCGTCCTGCACCTTGGTGGTGCCGAATTCCTCATCCAGCAGGAAATCCGTGGTGACCCTGGTGATATTTTTCCGCCATTTTTCCTCATACTCCTCCAGAGGATGGCCGCTGATGTATACCCCCAGCACCTCCTTCTCAAAGGCCAGCCGTGTCTCCTTGGCATAGTCCTCCACCCGGGGCATCCTGACCTCAAACTCCTGCTTCTGATCTTCGGAAACAATATCAAACAATGTCATCTGCCCGGCCATGGTATTCTTCTTCTCCTGGGCAATTCCGTCCAGGATGGAGGTGTAAACCAGCATAAACTGCTTCCGGTTTCCCCCCAGACTATCCAGAGCCCCGGCCTTGATCAGATTCTCCACCGCCCGCTTGTTGAGATCCTTCCCCTCCATACGGGTGAGGAAATCCTTCAGGCTGGTAAAGGGGCCGCGCTCCATGCGCTCCTCCACCATCTGCTGGATACAGCCCCGCCCAATGCTCTTGATGGCAGACAGGCCGTAGCGGATGGACCCCCCTGATACGGAGAAGTCCCCCTCCCCCTCATTGACATCCGGCGGCAGAACCGAGATCCCCATGCTCCGGCAGGTCAGAATGTACTCTGACACCTTGCCGGAATTGTCGATCACAGAGGTCATCAGGGCTGCCATATACTCTACCGGATAGTAGTATTTCAGAAAGGCCGTCTGGTAGGACACCACCGCATAGGCTGCCGCGTGGGATTTGTTAAAGGCATACTTGGCAAAATCAATCATCTCGTCGTAGATCTTATTGGCCACCTGCTCGGAAATCCCATTGGCAATGCAGCCCGGCACCCCCTCCTGTGGATTGCCATAGACAAAATTGCGGCGCTCCTTCTCCATAACCGATGTTTTCTTCTTGGACATGGCCCGGCGCACCAGGTCACTGCGGCCCATGGTATAACCCGCCAGCTCCCGGACAATCTGCATCACCTGCTCCTGGTACACAATACAGCCGTAGGTGGGGGACAGGATGGGCTCAAGCTGTGGACAGTCATACCGGATGCTGGCAGCATCGTTCTTCCCCTTGATATAGGCCGGGATAAAATCCATGGGGCCTGGGCGGTACAGGGAGATCCCTGCAATGATATCCTCCAGGCTCCGGGGTTTCAGCTCCTTCATGAAATTCTTCATCCCGGCGCTCTCCAGCTGAAATACGCCGTCTGTCCTGCCGGTTCCCAAAGAGTCCAGCACCGCCTTGTCGTCAAGGTCAATCTCATCGATCTGAAATTCCGGATCCTTGTTCCTGTGGATCAGCTCCTGAGCATTCTGGATCACCGTCAGGTTCCGAAGCCCCAGGAAATCCATTTTGAGAAGCCCAAGCTCCTCCAGGGTAGTCATGGTATACTGGGTGGTGATGGAACCGTCCGCCGCTCTGGAAAGAGGCACGTACTCATCTACCTCCCGCTGGCTGATCACAACGCCGGCCGCATGCATCCCGGTGTGCCTTGGCAGCCCCTCCAGACGCTTTGCCATGTCAATGAGCTGTGTCACAGTCTCGTCGTTTTCATACAGGGCACGAAGCTCCGGGTTCATCTTCAGGGCGTTATCAATGGTGATCCCCAGCTCATTGGGAATCTGCTTGGCAATCATATCGCACTGGGCATAGGGCAGATCCATCACCCGGCCCACATCCCGAATCACACCCTTGGCCAGGAGGGAACCAAAGGTCACGATCTGCACCACACAGTCATGGCCATATTTCTCCCGCACATAGTCAATGACCTCCTGGCGGCGCTCCACACAGAAATCAATATCAATATCCGGCATGGACACACGCTCCGGATTCAGAAAGCGTTCAAACAGCAGGCTGTAGCGGATGGGATCAATGTTGGTAATCTCCAGGGTGTAGGACACCAGGCTTCCGGCCGCACTCCCGCGCCCCGGCCCCACCGCAATGCCATTGCTCCTGGCATAATGGATAAAATCCCAGACCACCAGAAAGTAATCCACGAACCCCATGGTGTGAATCACTTCCAGCTCGTAATCCAGCTGCTCCTTTAATTCCTGATGCCGGTCCGGGTAACGGCGGACAAGCCCCTCATGGCACAGCTCATTGAGGTACTCCCAGCTGGTCTTCCCATCCGGAACCTCATACCTTGGGAGCTTTCTCACCCCAAACTCAATCTCCACATGGCAGCGGTCCGCAATCTTGGCCGTATTGTCCAATGCCTCCTGTGCATAGGGGAACAGGGCGCGCATCTGCTCCTCCGACTTGACAAAATACTGTCCTCCCTCATAGCGCATCCGATTCTCGTCGCTGAGCTTTTTGCCGGTCTGGATACACAACAGGATATCGTGGGCCTCCACGTCATCCTCATAGGTGTAATGGACATCATTGGTGGCCACCAGCCCGATGCCGGTATCCTGGGACATCCGCAGCAGCTGCTGGTTCACGCTCCTCTGTTCCGGAATGCCATGATCCTGCAGCTCCAGGAAGTAATTCCCTTCCCCGAAGATGGACTGGTGCTCTAGGGCTGCCCGCTTGGCCTCCTCATAGCTGCCCCGCAGAAGGAGCCTTGGAATCTCCCCGGCCAGGCAGGCCGACAGGGCGATAAGCCCCTCATGGTACTGCTCCAGCACCTCCCGGTCCACCCGGGGCTTGTAGTAATACCCGTCCACAAAGCCCTTGGACACAATCTTCATCAAGTTGTGGTAGCCCGTGTTGTTCTCTGCCAGGAGAACCAGGTGGAAGTACCGCTCCTCCCCCTCGGACCGCTCCCGGTCGAACCGGGAGCCGGGGGCCACATAAACCTCGCAGCCGATCACCGGGTTGATCCCCGCCTCCCGGGCCGCCCGGTAGAAATCAATCACGCCGTACATAACGCCGTGATCCGTGATGGCAGCAGACGACATGCCAAGCTCCTTCACCCGGGCTACGTATTCATTTATCTTGTTGGAACCGTCCAGAAGGCTGTACTCTGTATGGACGTGGAGATGTGCAAATGCCATGGGTTGTATCCTTTCTGTTTTTCTATGTATGAAATAGTATTATGATCTATTCTTCTATTTTCTTCCGCTTTCTTCTCTGTATTAAAATATTACGAATCTCCTCAAAACGATCCATCTGGTCTTTTCCATATTCCCCATAAAGTGTCCGTTCATTTACAAATCTTGTAATCTGCGAGATCTCCGCTTGATTCTCGAACATCTTCTTGAACACTTTCATATCATCCTGCCCAACTTTACGATAGGGAATCGGAATTTCTTTAAATTCCGTTGGTATAAGTTCACATACGCCGCCGCCATAATATCGGCCATAAAACTCACACTGAGCCAATGTCATTGAATTGAAAAAACAGAAAACAAGGCTTTCTCCGTCTATTCCATTTGTAAGGCGTACATGATATCCCGCATCAGTCGTATGCATATCTGCTGAGTTGAAATAAATTCTGGGTAAATCTCCATATCGTTTAAAAAAAATAACTTGTCCCTTCTTTACAATAGGAACTCCATACCACGGTATCCGATTTTTACATTTGTATCGCTCCTTTAGTGCTATTCCGCCAGTTTCTTCTAATCCCACCCTGTTTAAATATTCCTGTAGTTTTGCTGGCAGACACCGGATATCCTTTTTTAATGAAAGATCTAACAGGTACGAAGGCTTACCTTCTTCGCAGATTCTGTGAAACACTGCTTCTGAAATTTCTATGGCATTCCCTGGAATATATGAGGCCTTCTGGATTATAGGAATTACATAATCCTTACACTGATATTCTCTCACATCTTCCTCCGATAAAATAAAATATCGGTTGCCTCCAGTCACAATACCAGGCGCAATCTCTCCAAAATCCTTGATTTGATGGTATCTCCCAGAAGCCTCTTTTAGTAAAAAAATATCGTCATCACCTAAAATTGCATTCGACCATTTTTTCAAAGGCTTATTCCTTCGAATACTATTCGTTTGCATTAGAATACGCTTCTTGCAATCCCCATATATCTCATAACGAATATGCTCAGCTACGTTGCTTTTATTTGTCAAATATACAAGGCATACATCCTGTTCAATATCTGGAAATAGCGCATCCTGGAATACAATAATATGAATGGTATTAAATACCTTCTCCAGATATTCCCTTAGTTTTTCTGCATACTGTACTTGCAAAAATTCCATAGGCAACACAAAAAAACACTTCCCCCAGGCTGTAGCAGATGACAGGCTCCAACAACAAATGCCAGCCACATATTCTGCATGATCGTCCCTCTTAAACCTTGCACCTTGCAAAGTTCTTGTGCCTTTTTTATATCCTCCTTATTCATTAGTTTTTTATTGATATATGGAGGGTTTCCAATAATCAGCGTAAAACGTTCCAATGTTCCGGCTGCAAAATCCAGAAAGTTTTCTTTTTTGATGTTACTGGCATTGTCCGTATACAGCTGCTTCATCTGCTCCACCTTCTCCTGAAACAACTCCAGAGCTGTTATTTGGAGCGCACATTCCTGTAATAGAGGAAGAAATCTTCCATCTCCCGCTGACGGCTCCAATACGTTGGAAAAATCCTGCTGCTCTTTTTTCAAATAGTCCATCATAAACTGAATGGTATCAGGAGGAGTATAATAAGTGCCTGAAATTTTATTATCTGAATTCTCCATTTTACTTTCTACCTTCAACAAACGTATTTCTCTTTTCTATCAAAAGATATAAAGCTTCACCCAGCTTTTGTTTCCGAGCAGGATCCGCCTCGTTTTTATATTTTCCCTGTAGCTTTAAGGCAAGATAATCAAGCCGTCTTGCCTCATATTCCAAATGGAGCGCCTTATAAAAGCTTAATACAAATTTATCATTTTTATATGTATCCGCAATTTTTATGGAATAATCTTCCTCCCGTACAAAAACATTCGCTATGTTTCCATTATCCACATTCAAAATCATATCATAAGGAGGCTCTATCAGCATGTCATGCTTTCCTCTGTTACAGGTAAAGCATGACCACACCAGATTCTCCATCCTTCCCGCTTCTGCCCTGCCTTCCTTTGTATTTGGATACGATGCCTCATTGATAAAGTGATCAACCTCAAAGGATTCTGTCGGTAAAATTCCCCACATACACCCACAATACGCACATTTTTCATTATATATCTTTGCAAATTCCTTATGATAGATTCCCTGCCGCAACCTAACTTTATTATATAGGATGGTTGTTTTCGGCGAGTCCTTCTTAATTTTTTCTTCGAGAAGTCTCTTTTTCCTGCCCACCTGCTCCAAGACAGGACAATACTTTGTATTTCTATAATCCTTTGTTTCCACGCTCAATCTACCTCTATCAGATATGTTCAAAAGTCTCTATCAATTTGTCGATATCTGATTTGCTAAGATGTTGATATTCCTCTATGCCTCTTAGTGATCCAACTGTCCTTTCCACCAATACTTTATCAATCTCTTTATTATTCTCCAACTTTTTTGATATATTTCGAAAAGTGACAACCCGGCGGATTGCCTCGTCAACCTTATCTTTTAAAACGTGTGCATAGTGTTCATCCGCCGTACTTGCACTTCCGCTTCTGTACTTTGGGATAATATCATATTCTTCACTTTCCCCATTCTGTGAAATAACCAGCACTTCTATATAGGGAAATACACGCCGCAAAACCATCCGGAACTCTTCACCTGAAAATTTCCCACTATATTTTATACTGTCATTCTCGAAGAGCTTTGAATCAATAATAATTACATTTGCTGCTTTTACAGTTTCCTTTTTCAACAACCCTTCATATCCATTCCCCGGAATAAAATCTTCCTCCAAATATTCAATATCACACAGCTCATTCACATATTCCTCAGCCAAATAATGAGACACCGCTTCTTCCCGGTCATCATCAATATAAACCAGACATATCTTTTCCTTCTTTTTCATACTTTTCCTCCTAGCATAAACTCTATGTGAAAGCCCTCTAAACCATTTATTTCTTTTATCTCACCGCCGGTATTTGTAATTGTATTATTAACCATCCACATCCCAATTCCATGCCCGTCTGTTCTTGATGTCTCATGCACCTCCAGAATTCTCATGGGATCCAATTTAAATTTAGGCGGAAGACCTTTCCCTGCATCACGGTAAAGCGCATGTAGATACTTTCCTTTCTGTTCAATGACGATTTGGATTTCCAGGATATTTTCCTCGTCATTTTGTTGAATACTATTTAATATCAAATTATCAAAAATAACTCGAAAAACATCCTGCGCACTGCGATACACGAACCCTTCTTCTATCTTTAACTGTATGTTGATCCAGGAGTAATCCCGTTCCCAAACATTTTTTATTTCTGTTAAAAGCCGGTATATGTCAATATCCTCTGGTTCAAATTGCTTCTTTTCCGTCTCCGAAAGCATTACATCCATAAATGTAATGATTTTGCGATTAATCCTGCGGTTTTTATCCAGCAAGGCTGGAATATCTCTATAGATATATCTTCGATTTTCCTGGTCAGATAATACTTCCCATAACCCATATTTTTTCAACGCCTTTATAATATAATCTATATTCTGATCAATGCTGTTTCTGTCATTATGCATTTCATGTGCGATAGAGGTTGCCTTCAATCCAGAAGTTGCAAGGACATTCAACAAACGAATATCGTACTGATATTTGTTCTCTGTCTCATTGATACGTTTTTGGTTCTCCTTATTTTCCTCGGTAATGCGAACAAGCTCACTGACAAATTGTTCTGTCTCTTTGGAAGACAGCCCTGATAAGTTAGAAGGGCTTTTAATAATCTCGGCAACCATTTTAGGCTTCTTTTCTGTCAAAGTACCATTCTTACGCGCAATACTGCGTATGATGCTCTGGCGATACCGTTCAAAGCAGCCAATCCCGGCAATAATGATTGCAACAAATAGCTTGTACACATCATTCTCTACCAATCCCTGTCGGTTCATCAGATCTGACAAACTACTGTTCCTTCTTTTATCAATCATGACCCTGCCTGCCATCTGGTTCTCGCGCACCCTCCAGGCACCGGTAGGATGAGAAGCCGCCACAGGTGATTTTCTGGAACGTTTCCCAAACTCCAGCCAATCCTTCTCCCCATCATGGGAGGATATACTGAATGCATTGCGATAAAGGATCACTCCCATATCATAGCGTTCCTCTAGCATTCTATGCTTATAAAAAAACTTTTCCGCATCTGTACTAGATGGGTTTTTCAAGGAGAAATACAATTCTGCCGTAAAATCACCTACCTCTGCCAGCAATGCCCTCCATTCTTCCTCATCAGCCCCTTCTGCTATTTCTGCTCGCAGGCCGGTCAATTCTTCTGCCATGTCCAATACAATCTTCTGCTCTTTCAGATTCATATCCGGACAGAATCTATTCACCTGCTCTTTAAATTCGTCCGACTCTATGAGACACTCCAATGTCTGCGTTTTTTCATGATATGCCAGGCGTATTACACTGACACAATGAATCCCTAATCGGAATTCTTTAAAATATCTCTTTACCTCCTGTATCTCGCCTTTATATTCCACAAATATTTCCATGGAATCATCATTATATGTTCTCGACAAAAAATGCCGCAGATTACGAACCCGCGCCGCCGTCCAGTTGTCCCGCAGTGCTTCGATCTTGATTTTCGTTCCCTGTTCGTATTCCTCCTGGCACTCTTCCAAAGTATTCGTATTCCAATCCGTTGTCCACAGAATAGGCCTTCTTCCTGCCATTTTGGAATATACCTGAGCCCTGGCTCCCAAACGTGCAATCGCAAATCGCCCCACACCTTTGGAGCCTGCCAGTACACGCTGTTCCTTCCTCTCCCCTACCAGATATTCCTTATCACTTTTCCCCACATGCATCCATGCCTCAAGGATCTTCTGGCGATCCATGCCGATCCCGTCATCATGAATAATCATGGAATCGCCCGCTATAACAATTGTGACTCTTTTTGCCTGTGCATCATACGCGTTTTTTACCAGTTCCAACACTGCCGACTCTTCATTTGTAAAATTCTGTACCCCAAGCACTTCTGCTATTGTACTGTCTTCAATGATGTATTCCAGTTTTTCCACAATTTTACCTCCAAACCATACACAGGTATACTCCTATTATTCCCCTTCTTCCACTTTTTGCATTCCTTATTATAGCATGATTCTCCGCTAAAGTCATTTTCTTTTTTCCATTTCCAAAATATACGGCAAAACCCCCTTCACCGAGGAGGGGTATCGTACTGGTGAAGGGGGCCCTGAAAATACTTGCTTATTGAACTACTAACGTTCAATAAGATATACAAAATTTAGTTGTAAGCGTTATTCCTCGATCCAGGAAATCAGCCCGCCGGTGAGGCTGGGATCCATGTTCCACACGTACTTGTCGTAGGCTTTGGGAATCTCGGTATATTGGAACTCATGGCTTATAAGCGGCGTGATATCCAGCTTGCCATACTTGATCAGGTTCAGGAACACCTGGATGTCCTCATCCGAGGTCCAGCAGTCGGCGTTGGCATAGCGGTTCAAACTCCTGCCCATCACCGGCGGCCATGCGCCCTCAATCAGCAGATCCGCCCTTTTCAGCTTAAAGGGCTTGGAATTCACATAGGTGCCAATCAGGCTGGCGCCCTTTTGCATGATGGGGTCGTCAATGGGAGGCATGGCCTCCCCGTGCACCTGGGAGATCATCACCAGGCGGCCCCGCTCCCCGATCAGCTCCGCGGCCTGCATCAGCGGGCCCCTGGCCCCGGTGGCTTCAAAGATCACCGGAAGATCCCTGCCAAGCTCCTCCACCGCCTTCTCCAGCCCTTTGGGGTCTGTCCTGGAGTTGATGGCCAGGTCTACGCCCATGGCCTTGGCAGCCTCCAGGCGGGTGTCGTCCAAGTCGGTGACAATCACAGGCACCGCCCCGGCAATCCGTGCGCACTGGGCTGTGATCGCCCCTACAAACCCCTGTCCCAGGACGGCGCAGGGCTCTCCCATCTGCAGGTTGGAACGGCGCAGGGCATACACCCCGGTATGGCCCAGGTTCCAGAAGGCGGCCTGCTTCAAATCCACGCCCTCCGGACATTTGGTACAGTTCAGCTCCGGCATAATCAGGTACTGGGCATGCTCCCCGGTGGTCACCACATGGTCTCCCACCTTCAGATCATAGACCTCTTCCCCGCACTCCATTACCTCGCCAACCATGGCATAGCCGATACTGGTAGGCAACGGCACAATGGCTCCCACCAGCAGCCCCTTTTCCGTTCCCGGGCTCATGGCGCTGTATTTTGCCTTCAGGAGCACCTCCCCTTTTCCCGGGCTTGGCAGCTCCTTCTCCTCCAGGGCCACTCTTCCCTCATATGCCTTTGCATAAATCGTCTTCATGTAATCTTCCTCCTCCTTCTGAGATTTTGATGGCATTTTAATCCGATTCCAATGGGGATTCTAATCGCATATTGATTGTGCCATCTGTATTTGTTATCTCTATTGTTCCATAAAATCTCGGTTCCTTCAATGACGTTTTTGAGGAAGAAAGTTCTATTTTTTACGATTTATCCTCCGGTAATCCATGGGACTCATCTGATAGCTGTTTTTAAAGGCATCCACAAAACGCCGCACGTTGTTGTAGCCCACTGCCTCAGCGATCTCATAGGTTTTCAGGTCGGTTTTTAACACAAGCTTTATGGCCTCCTCCATGCGGATCCGGGTCACATAGCTCTTATAATTCTCACCGGTCTCCTTCTTGAACAATGCACTGAAATAGGTGGTGCTGACGCAGGCCACCTCCGCAAGCTCCCGCAGAGACAGATCCTGGTTATAATGTTCCCGGATATAATTCTGGACGCCAATCATCTCCCCGGTGGCCCTGCGGCTGCTGTCAGCAAAAATATCTGCCAAAAGCCCTTGGTAATATTCCATCAGCCATTGCTTCATCTGGGCGTAGGTTCCCAGATAACGGATGGCCTCCTGCAGCTCATTCTGCCGCTGGGTAAAATCCCCCTTCACCAGCTCCACCGCAAACAGCTTTTCCAAAAGGCTTCCGGAAAAAATCAACACCCGGTTCACCGCTGCGTAACGGTTCCCGTAATGGATGGACTCAATGGCATCAAGCCCCCGCTCTATGGTCGCCATAGCCTCCGGATCCTTCGCCGCGATCTGACGGAAGGCCAATTCCAGGATCTGATAAAAATCCTCAAAGGACACCGTATAGTCCCGCTGGATTTTGGAGAAGTCAATCACCGGCTCCTCTTCAAAATAATACAGCTCGCAGGCAAATTTCGCGCTCTTGTGGGACAGCTGCCACTGGTGGATCTGCTCCACCGGTATGCCAATCCCCATGCAGAGGCAAACCTTAAACTCCTGCTGAATCTTCTCCCACACCGGCTGCAGCAGGGATTCGATAAAATCCTCCCCATGGTTCTTGGGGATCACGGCAATGGCATCACAGATGTATTCCTCCTTTTTGATGAGAAATCCCAGCCTGCGGCTCTTCAGCTCCTCCATAATCCGGTTGTAGACCCCAAACCGGAGCAGGCCGCGCTGCTCGTAGCTCATCTGACCCTTCAGCTTCTCGTCCTCAATCAGGCTGAAGCATACGCCAACGTAAAAGCAGTCCTCCACGGACAGCTGGGCCCTGGCAAAACGCTGATACAGCTCCTCCTCTGCATATTCATAGCCATCGTTCATATTCTGGAATACCTGCTGCAGCTCATTCTTATCCTCACGGAAGATATCCACCGTCTGATGGTCCAAAAGCTGGCTGACAGCCTTTTTCACGGCTGCCGTAAGCTCCTCCTCCCCCACCGGCTTCAGCAGATAGTCCACAGCGCCGAAGCGCACTGCCTCCCTGGCATAGGAAAACTCCTCGTAGCCGCTGATAAAAATGAATTTTGGCACTTCTTCCATCTCCTGGCAGCGGCGGATCACCTCCAGCCCGGTCAGCTTGGGCATGCGGATATCCGTCACCACCAGATCCGTTTTTTCCTCCCGGATCATTGCCAGAAGCTCCTCCCCGTCCGCAGCCTCTCCCACAATCGCAACCTCCAGAGCCGCCCAGTCCAGCAGGAGCTTTAGGCCGCCCCGAATCACACTCTCATCGTCCGCTAAGATCATCTTCCACATCATCTTCCTCCTCCCAGACAGGCAGCCTGTATTTCACCATAGTTCCCATACCGGCCACACTGGCGACGGTAAATCCATACGCCTCGCCACAGGTAAATTTGATACGGTCATAGACGTTTTTCAGGCCCACGCTCACATGCCCTTCCTCATTGGGCGCCGCCGGCCCCTTTTTCTCCAGGTTCTGCAGCAGGCGCTCCGTCTCCTCCGGCGTCATTCCTACCCCGTCGTCCATGACAACGATTTCCAAGCAGTCCGCCAAACGCTTCACATTGAGCTCCAGGGTTCCTGTCCCTTCCTTGTCCCGCAGGCCATGCTTGATGCTGTTTTCCACCACGGGCTGCAGCAGGAGCTTCAGCACCAGAAGTCCCCGGTCTTCATCCGCAACATTGACGTTCACCTGGAATTTATTCTGATACCGGGCATTCATCAGCACAAGGTAGCCCTGGATGCTGTTAAGCTCCATATAAAGGGGCACCCGCTCCCCCTGCTGCCCCATCACATAGCGCAGCTGCTTCCCCAGGCCCTCTAACAGCCGTGCCGTCCGCATATCCTTCTGCTCCACCGCCGTCATGCGGATCACATCCAGGGTATTATAGAGATAGTGGGGCTGAATCTGCATTTTCAACGCATTCAGCTCCGCCTCCTTCTGGCAGACATTCGCAATGTAGACCTCCTCAATATAGCGCCCCAGGTCGCTGACCATCCGGTTGAAGCCCTCCCCCAGGTACTCCATATCATCGCCTGTACGGATATCCACACGGACATTCAGATTCCCGGTCTGCACCTGCTGCATGGCGTTTTTCAGCCTGCGCACCGGACCGTTCATCCTGCCGGAAAATACAAGATAGGCCAGGCTTAGGAGCAGTATGGCAAACAGAAGGATCACAAAAATATAGGTTCTGTTTTTGATATAGGTATCCATCACGTCCTCGGAAAAAATCCGGATTACCACATAATAGTCCGTATCGGATACCCGGCAGCAAAAATACCAATATTTCCCTTCCCGGATGATCTCCCTCTTGGGCCTTCCTGACAACCCCTTCCGCAAAATCTCCTCATCCATCACCCCCGGGACGGAGGCATACAGCCACTGGCCTTCCTCCGGATCTAGCACAGCGATACTCCCCTGGCTCCCCACATTCACACGCTCCATCCGCTTCGCTATGGCCGTTTCGTTGATATCCAGGTAGACGGCTCCCATGCATTGCTCCTGGGACGCCCTTACGCTGGCTGTATTCATATAGCTGCGTACCAGGGAAAACACACGGTCCGTGGTGTTTGTGTAATAGGCCTCCTCCGAAACGGTGGGCATCAGGATCATCTGGTGGTAATTCTCCGGCGCCATTTCCACTCCATTTAGCACCGGCTTCCCGCTTTGCGCATTTTTTCCCTGTACCCGAAAGGCCAGATAGCTGGTGCCGTCCTCCCGGTAAAAACGCACAGAGGAAATATCCGGATCTGCCTGCAGCATATCCTGCAGCATCTGTTCCATGTAGATCTGGCGCCTGGTCTCGGAAAGCCCGGGATCCTCCAGGATCTGGTACAGATACTGATAATCCCCTGCCGAATAGTCGTAGAGATACCCCGCCGTCTCATCCGCCGTCTCCAGCAGATCCGAAACATTCCGTTCCACATAGTCCGCAATCTGGCTGTAATTGCTCCTTGCTGACTGCATAACGTCCAGGTGGTACCAGAAGAAGAACATCAGGCTGATCAATACCAGCGGGATCATCCCAAAGCCTATGTAAAAGGCCGTCATTTTCGTAAAGGTTGAATGAAATCTGCGCGCTCTCATGGCTGTTTCTCCTGCTCCCTGTACTGCTCCCACAATGCGTCCAGCCGTCTGGCCGATTCCGCCGTTGTGGTATGGTCCTCCCCCAGCGCAACGACCTCTAAAAGCAGCGCCTTTTCAAAGCCCTGGGGCGTATCCTCATTGCCAATATAAACGGACCTGTGGGTTTTGTACCGCATCACCTCTTCCTGGATTTCCAATTGGATCCTTTCTTTGGGAACCATGCTTTTTTCCGCCGTGACCGGGAATCCGCAGGTGTGCTCACACAGCCGGTTGTATGTATCGCTGGTATAGAAATAGTCCAGAAATTCCAGCGCCGCCCGATACCGCCGTTCCTCCGCCCCGCAGGCCTTCGTGAGACACCAGTATGCATCCTTATTTTCCGAGACCACCACACTGCCTGTCTCATCCGGCACAAAAAACCAGCCCAGAGATATTTCCGGATTCAGCTTCTGCAGCTCACGGGCATTCCAGGAGCCGGTATAGATCATGGCCACCTCACCCTGGGACATCCCGTAGGTCAGGCTGCCGTCCTGCTTCACCGCCCAGTCCTCATTCACATAGCCTCCTGTCAAAAGCTGCCTAAGGTGCTCCAGCATCTGTATGGGCTCCGGATCCTGCCAGCTGACATTCCCTGCATTCCGCTCCTTCAGCCAGTTTTCATTTTTCGCCAGGATATCATTGCGGAAAAAATGGTTCACCCAGAACTCCAGATGCCACAGATCGCCTCCGGCCACCCCCACCGGTGTAATGCCCTCCTGCCGGAGCGCTTCGCAGACCTCCAGAAACGCCCTGTAATCCTTTGGTATTTCCAGCCCATACGTCTCAAATATCCCCCGGTTATACAAAATGCCATTGGTGTTTCCAATGGCCAAAAGGCCGTAAATCTGCCCCTCATACCAGTAAGGCTCATCCAGCAGGACTCCCAGCTCCTCCGGAATTGCTGCAAGAAGCCCCTCCCGGGCATAGCGCTGAGGCGTTTTCAGCTGGATAATATCCCCCAGCTCCCCACGGGCCTGCAGCTTAGCCAAAATATCCTCGTAGACCTTGTCCTCATACTGCACCTGCACATCAATGATGATATCTCCATGGCTTTTGGAGAATTCCTCCACAATGGTCTGGATTCCCTGGTTCCACTGTGCATTCTGGTATGCGTAGACCAAGGTCACTGTCACCGGCTCCTCTGCCGTTTCCTGCTGTCCGGTTCCCCGCCTGCATGCAGCAAACAGGGGCAGGCACAATAAGATTCCCCCTGCTGCGCCGAATGCCAGAATTTTCTTCCATTTTCCACTGCTTTGCCGATTTCTCATTTCTCTCTTCCCTCTGCCAATGGCTGGCCCTTTCAAACGCCTGGCGCCTGCAACTATATCCCGCCCATGCATCGCCGGCATGAGCGCACACCAGGCCACACACCCAGACGGTGTGTGGCCTGCCAGTTTCTTTTGAATTGTCCTTCTGTCAGCTTCCTACCGGAAATCTGCCGCCGTATAAATGCCTGCCTCATATACCCTTCCGTCTACGGTCAGGGTTACGCCTTCCTCTACCACCACCTGGGCATTCCCGCTGATGGACAGGGATTGGATCAGGGAAGTGTCCGTCACCGTCCATACTGCCGTATCCGCCAGGCTCACGCTGATGTCATTGAGGCCATTGGACCGTACCAGATTGGCCACCTGGCCAATGTTGAAGTATGCGCTGATGGCAAACCCTGTGGCCTGATAATCTGCCGCAAAGGCCGCCGCCTCTTCCTCGTCGTCAAAAGCAGTAATCTTGTTATCCTTCAGGTACTTCTGCCCCTCATAGGTGGCATGGATGCAGGAGGTAGATGCAATAGGCCCTGTCAGGGCAGCCTTCCCGCTTAAATTCACCTCCAGCAGCATCTGTTTCACCTTGCCCTGGGACAGCTCGTTGGCATTCCAGCCGATTCCATTGTAGATTGCGCCGGTAAGCTCTGTATCTATCACATTGTAAACCGTGGTATTGGGGCCGGATTCCTCCTTCGGCATTTCGCCCATGTCACCGCCAGGCCCGCCTTCCCCTTCCGGCATATCTCCACCAGGCGCTTCCCCTTCCGGCATGCCGCCGTCAGGCGCTCCGCCCATACCGCCCTCACCGGCTGCATCCGGATCCACTGCCTCCGCGGGGAAGCCCGGGTATTCCTCATGGGTAGTTCCAAAGGCCATCCCTACGGTTTCATGGTTTGGATTGAACTCGGTGGTAGAATCATCGTTGTCCATAAGCTGCAGCAAAATGCCGTTTTCCGCATTGAGCCGGGTGCCGTTCTTCACATGGATGGTGCTGTTATTCCCACTTTTTACCAGGAAATTGGTATAGGCGGAATTCACCTCCACCCCGTCTAAGGTACACTCGTTGTCCCCCTGATGGGCCATAAACCCAAAGGTGTCGGAATGAATTACCGTCTGCACATCCTCCTGGGCGGTGTAGGTGTGATGGGTAGATCCGTCCGCTGCCAGAAGGTCATAGCTCTCCCCGGCCTTCAGGTTGCCGTAGTAGCCGGTTCCGCCGGTAAAAATAGTGGCGTAAGTTCCCACATCCATGGCGGTTCCCAGGAAGGTCTCCACGGCATTGCCAATCACATAAGTCCCATAGCCGTTCTTATCGGTATAGGGATTGGTTTCGGAATACAGGCCGCCTGCCTGCAGCTCCTCCTCATTCCCCGTCAATACCATTTTGGTATTGACCACATTCAGGTACATGTTGGAGCCGGCATCCGTGGACAATACGGCCCAGTTGGAGGCGGATACATCGGAATCCACCACAGACATGGTAGAATCCGTCCCCTCCAGGTTGGTGCCCCGGGAGTTTCCCATAATGCCCAGGATCCATGGCGGCGCCACCATCGTTCCCTGATTGGGGGAATTGATATAGTCCTCATACAGGGTTCCGCCGTCGGAATGCAAAGTCACGTGATCCAGAAGGGCAGAGGAACCGTTATCCGTAAATACTGCCAGATTGGCTACGCCATCTGCATTGACCACCGTGTTGCGGATCGTCAATGCAGACTGGCCATAAACGGCAATGGCTGCGCCGATCCCGGAAAAATCACAGGTTTCCATACCGTCCGCCTCTGCAGCATTCACGCTGATCACCGAATCGGCAATGGTGTAGTCGGAATTATTGACCATGATCCCATTGACGCCCTCCTTCTCTACCGTGAGGGTCAGATTGGAGGCTTCTGTATCGGTCACATCCGCATCCTTCACTATGGATTTCTCCTTGTCGTAGGCGCCGCCATTGATATATATGGCAGGCGTAAAGGCATAGTCGTTGCCATTGATGGTTCCGGCCTCCGTTCCGCCGGTGGTCCAGGAGCAAAGCCCGTCCGCAAGGCCGTCTACCGTGGGCTCTGTCTCCATGTCCGCGGGTATGACAATCTCCGCTCCTTCCGCCGTCTCTTCCGGCTCCTGCTCCCCCGGTTCCTCCGAAGGCTCCTGCTGTTCCTGTGTCTGCTGCGCCTGTGTCTGTTGCTCCTGGGTCTGCTGATCCTCTCCGCATGCAGCGGCCGATACCATCAGTACGGCTGCCACTGCTGCTGCCAGCAGGCCTTTGTAACTGCGATACTTCATCCTTTTTCCTCCTATAATTATAAAATACTCCCCTCCGTATCTTACAACTAAAGTTTTGCCTATTTGAAAATGCTATTTACTGTGGAGACTGAATAAATTCAATCAGCGCCCCGGAGTTATCCCTTACAAACATTACCGCATCCGCCCCCATGGTCACCTCGTGGGCAATGTCCACGCCGTTGGCCGCAAAACGCTCCTTCAATGCTTTCATATCCGCTGTATAAAATGCCACATGCTTGGTTCCGATGGTCTGCAGATCCGTGTTTGGCATCAAGCGGTCCTCCGGGATGGGCTTCGGCTCATCGTATTGAAACAGCTCCAGCTGAAACTCCCCGTTCTGGATGAAACAGATTCTGGATTTCAATGGCGGCACATACTCGTCGCTAACCAGCTCAAAATCCAGATTTTTTTTATACCATTCCAGGGATTCCTCCATATTTCCAACACTGATTCCCACATGAAGCGGTCTGTGAATTGTTTCCATGCCAGGTCCTCCATTTCTCTTTCTATTTCTTTTTTATTTCTTTTTTTATTTTTTGCTTCTTTTCTGCCCCGGCAGGCTCTTCAAGCGTCTGCCGGGGACGGACATTCCTTATATAGCAACGATCAGCTTCCCGCCGGAGGCCAGGGCATAGGTTCCCTCCTCCCCGCCGGTGGCCCGGATGGTCACCCCTTCCTTTGCGTCGATCTGAGCCAGGTTGATCTCATTCATCAGATGCACGGTGGAATCCTTGGCTGCGATCCATTTGCTGCCTGCATCCATGATCAGCGTCCCGTTCGTAATCCCCCCGGTCAGGACCGTGCTGTTCATCTCAATCCACATCCGGCGTTCCGAATCCTCATGGAGCAGATCGCCCTCCACGGACATATCGGTAAACCGCACATTGACGCCGTAGGCCTGATCGTCCACAGGGGTTTTGCAGGGATCGCTGTTCAAAATGGTATGTACCAGCACGCCGGTCTCTGCTGCAATGTCCACCTCCTTCATATCAAGGATGGCATTGTGGCTCTTGATCAGGAAGGCCTCCTTTTTCGTGCGGATCCGGCCTCCGGTGATGGCCATATCCCCCACTTCCTCACACCAGCCGTTGACGCAGTGCATCAGGGCAAAATAGGTGCCGCATTCCGCAGTGCAGTTCTCAAATTCCATGGCGCTGTTTCCTGCCAGGATTGCCGCCATACGGGCCATATCAAAATTGCTGTTTCGAAACACGTCGTAGCAGCCCGGATCCGCATACGCGCCGTACCCATTCTTGGTGCAGACAATATCACAGTCATTTGCCTCCAGATATACAAATCCCTCCGAGGACTCGGTGGACAGGGCCGCCCACCCGTCGCAGATGATCTTGCTGTTGTAGAAATAGCTGTAGGAATTGGACATGGTGCAGTGGGTCCTAGTATTGCCGTCCATCTCCAATGGGGGCGGCGGTGAGGACATCAGGGCCTTGGGCCGCTCGTACTCGTCGCCATAAGGGATCCCATGGGACCAGATCACAGAGTCATACACCTTCAGCACCGAATTTTCCTCTGCCGCCGTGGCATATTTCGTCCTTCCGGTGGTATTGATTACCACATCTTTCAATGTCAGGCTGGCGCCGTACTTGGCTGCAGCGCCGCTGGCCGGGCCGCCGATGCCGCATCCCTCGCCCTCCAGGCTGATGTAGGCCCGCTCCACCGTCACGTCGGTTCCTTTCCCTTCCGCATAGATGCCGCCCTCATTGCCCTTGTAGGCAACCACCTTGATGTCCCGGCACTCCTTGTCGCTGACGCTGCCGCCATAGAGCACCGTTTCATTGGACAGGTCGCTGCGGTATACTCCATCCTTCACGTGCACTGCCGCTACCGCGTCCCCGGCCGGGGCAAACCAGTTCACCGGCTCCTGGCCCGGATTGAGGATTGCGTTTACATTGGTGATAATCTCCGCCATGGAGAGCATATTTTTACATTCTCTTCGGGCCGGCTTATCCAGCATCCTTCCTTTAACTGTTTTTGTTTCCATTGTCACTTTCCTCCTCACTCAGAATTTTACTGTTATTTTCCGCCGTAGGAACGGTCGGCTGCATTGGCGTCCTCAATCTTCAGCATGGTGGCGGTGGCAATCAGGCCAATCACAACCACCGCAATCAAAATTCCATAGCCCACCATTGCCTTTCCCGAAGTAATCAGCATGGTCATCATCATTGCCGCCACTGCGGACGGGATCAGCTGGATTGCCATGATGATACGATTGGCAGACTGATACTCACGGCGTCCGTATACATAGGCAGTGATGCAGGGGTGCAGGGTGGGTACGCCGCCGGTCATGCAGGCCACGCCAAAGCCCCAGCCAACCATCAGGGGCACCGAGCCGCCCATAGGCTGCAGCATCAGGCAGATCACCGGGATCAGCTCGCAGATACCAAGAACCATGGAGGCCTTCACGGAGCCAAGCTTATCGTCCAGAAGGCCGAATACATAGGACATAGGGATCCCGAGGATCGCGCCGATAGCCAGATACTTGGTGGCCCCCAGCCACACTTCAATGCCGCCCAGGGTGATATAGCGGATTGCCATGGAACCCATACAGGCGTTGATGATAAAAGTAAAGGCGCCATAAGAAACGATCAGCTGCCATGCCTTTTTCTCCTTCAATACCTGGCCAACCGTCAGATGAACCTCATCGCCTTTCTCCGATGCAGGCGCATGGTCAGCTCCGTCCGGATACAGCCCGGCCTCCTCCGGCGTATCCTTAATGCCAAAGGCAACCACCAGAAGCACCACCATAATCAACACCACAACCCCAATATAGAAGGGCCTGTAATCTCCCCCAAACTGCGTTTTGATCAGGGAGGTCATACCTGCCGTACCGATGACGGAAAACAGCGGGGAGCCCACCGTGACGATTCCCATGATCTGGCCCCTGAGACGGATAAACCAGTTGGCTACCAGCATAAAGCCTGCCATCTGCAGGATCATACATCCGCAGCGCACGATAAACAGGGCGATAAAGAACAGGACGTAATTGCCGGAGGCCGCGCCGCCGCTGCAGTCAAGGCCGTTGGCAGCCACCATCCCAAGAATCGCCACCGCGGTGATGGCCATCACCGCGATCAGCGGCTTTTTCACGCCGTATTTTACAAACAGCGTTCCATAGACAAAGGTCAGCACAATACAGGCGATATTGCCGACAGTCATGGGCAGCTGCGTGGCATTGGCGCTCCAGCCGCCCCCCTCCTCTGTGATAAATGCCTGGATAATTCCGATCTGGTCATTCTGCAGGCCGGAGTACAGGAACATAAATACCACGCCCAATACGCACAAAAGAATGGCGTTCCCCAAGAATTTTTTGTTTTTACTCATCTCATTTCCTCCTTGTTTTCCTTCGTTTTTGATGCTATTATCATCACACAAAAGCCAGAGGATTGGAACGCCATTTCTTTTGAAAAAAGTGACACTTTTTATGCTATTGTAATTCTTATAAGGAATTTCACCTCATACTGCATCCCTGTTACAGCTGATACAGCTCTGTATATTTTTCCGTCAGATACGCAATGTAGTAGTCCGGGTTAAAGGCTTCCCCGGTCATGGCAAGCAGCAGCTCCTGGGTGTTCCTGGCCCCGCCGTATTTATGGATATGCTCCTTCAGATACTCCCGGACAGCCGCCAGGTTTTTCGCCTCCAGGTACTCCTCCAGGGGCATCACCTGCTTGATATGATGGCAGATCTGGGCTGCAATGGCACTGCCCAGGGCATAGGACGGAAAATATCCGAAGCTTCCCCCCGACCAGTGCATATCCTGCAGGATCCCATTGGTATCGCTGTCCGGAGACACGCCCAAATATTCCTGATACTTCCGGTTCCAGACAGCGGGCAGCTCCTCCACAGATACCTCCCCCTGGAAAATCATTTTCTCAATCTCATAGCGGATCATCACATGGAAGGGATAAGTCAGCTCGTCAGCCTCGGTGCGGATCAGGCTGGGCGCAGACTTGTTAATGGCCCGGTAGAATTCTTCCAGGCCCACCCCGCCAAGCTGCTCCGGAAACAGCTCCTGTACCTTATGGTAAATCGGCATCCAAAAGGCACGGCTGCGCCCCAGATTGTTCTCATAGAACCGGGACTGGGATTCATGCATTCCCATAGAGGTCCCCTCCCCGATGGGCGTCATTGTGATCCCGTCGTCAATCCCCTGCTCATACAGGGCATGGCCGCCCTCATGGATCACGGAGAAGCATGCAAAATCCAGCCGGTCCTCATGAAAATGATTGGTGATGCGCACATCATGATTATGGAAATTGGTGGTAAAGGGATGCTCGCTCTCCGCCATGACTCCCCGGTTGAAATCAAAGCCAATATACTCTGCCAGGAAGCGGCACAGCTCCTTCTGCTTCTCGATCGGGTAATTCTGATTCAAAAACCCGTCCTGCACCAGCTCCTGCTTCTCCCGAATCTGCTTGATCAATGGCACCAGGGCTGTCCGCAGCTTCCCGAAGAAATCATCCAAAATCTCTACCGTAAAGCCCTCCTCATACTCATCCAGCGCCACATCATACAGCGTCTGCCCTTCCTCCTGCTGATACCTGCGAAACCTCTTCTGACTGGAAATAACCTCCTGAAGCACCGGCGCAAAGGAAGCGTAATCATTGTTGTTCTTGGCCTGCTCCCACACCGGATAGGATTTTGCCAGCAACTCGCTGTAAGCCTGATATTCCTCCGCCGGAATCTTCTCCAGCTTCCGAAGCCCCTTTCCCATCTTCCTCACAAGTGCCCTCTCCGAATCATTCAGCTTCTCCTGCTCCCCCGGCGCTTCCAGCTCCTTAAGAAGCCCCTTCACCTCATCATTGACCTGGGCTTTGTACTCCTCCCCCGACAAAATCCCAATGGCCTTGGAGGTATTCTCAATGGCCTCCCTGGGCGCCAGGGTGCTGTTGTCCCAGCTGATGGCCCTCAATGCCGTCTGAAACGCATAAGCCCGCTCCAAATGCGGCTTCAACTGTTCAAATAATTCACTCATAAATCATATCTCCTTTCCTGTTGCCTGTACCATATAGTCTACCACACCCCCCTCCTCATTTGCAAAATATTTCCTGAAATCCTTCACTTTTTCCCAATTGCATCCGATAATAAAAATACAAACAGTTTTAAGGCCTTAAGATTGTGCGATATGCAAAAAAGCCACGGATGGTATAAAAGGAAGCATATTTCTTTTTATGCTTTTTTTATGGCAGGAACAGTTTTTTTCAGAAAGGAGCAGATATGAGAATTGCTTCCAGCACAGTCAGAATGCGTGCAACACACAAATTTCAATCCCGGGAGCTGTCGGCCAGCCGCATCAGCACAGTGTCTCTGACCGGTCTGAATGCCCGCGCAGGCAGCAAGCCCTTTGCCGGCACCAACCTGGGAACGGAGCGGGCCGCAAACAGACAGCCGGCCGGCAACAGCCAGGATTCCCTGAACAACCTTAAGAACCGCTATCTTCAATCCCAGGGGGTGAACGCCACCTCGGCCCGAGATGCCTTTCAGTCCATGATGGAGATCAAAAAAGGAACCATCGACTACCTGATGCAGCTGTTTTTCGGGAAGAGCAATGTAAACGCCATGGGTTCCTCCCTGGCTTCCCCCAACCTGTCGGCTCTCACGCCCTCCATTGCCACCAAGGAGACCGTCTATTCCTACCAGGAGACGGAGAAAACCAGCTTTTCCACCACAGGCACCGTGGTCACTGCCGATGGCCGGGAAATCTCCTTCAACGTGGAGGCATCCATGAGCCGGTCCTTTCAGGAAACCTACTATGAGAAGACACAGTTCATGATCCCGGCCAGTTTCTGCGATCCCCTGGTGATTAATCTGGACACCAATTTCGCAGATGTGACGGATCAGAAATTCTATTTTGATCTGGATATGGACGGCCACGAGGAAGCCATCTCCCAGCTGAAGGCCGGCAGCGGCTTTTTAGCCCTTGACAAGAACGGAAATGGTAAGATCGACGATGGCAGCGAGCTGTTCGGGGCTGCCACAGGCAACGGATTTGCAGAGCTGGCCAAATACGACACGGACGGCAACGGCTGGATTGACGAGGCGGACGAGATCTTTGACAAGCTGTTGATCTGGACAAAGGATGCCTCCGGCAAGGATGTGCTCTGCGGCCTTGGCAAGGCCGGCGTAGGCGCCATCTTCCTTGGCAATGTGGGCACGGAATTTTCCCTGAACAGCCGGCACGACAACAGCGCCAACGCACAGGTCCGCAAGACCGGCCTGTTCCTGTATGAGAACGGGACTGCCGGGACAGTGCAGCATGTGGATTTTGCCACATAACATGAATTTCAACGGATAAAACTCCCCCCAAAGCGAGATTGCTCTGGGGGGAGTTTTGATTCCAGTGATTCGTATTGAATTTCCATCCTATAAATGCTAAAATAGCTACTGGAGTTTTTTGGATTTCGATCAAAGGGAGTGTTACGAATGACTATGACAAAGACAAAAGGGGAGCCCTTTTTCACAAAGGATCCCTCCTTCTACAAAACGCTTTTTGGGATGCTGGTGGTGGTGGCCCTACAGAACCTGGTGGCCTACAGCGTCAACATGGCTGATAACATCATGCTGGGCAGCTACAGCCAGGATTCTCTCTCCGCTGCCTCCACGGTCAACCAGGTATTCTTTATGGTGCAGCAGTTTGCCCTGTCCATCGGCAATGCACTGGTGGTTCTGGCCGCCCAATACTGGGGCCAGGGACGCCCGGAGCCGGTGCGCACCCTCACCGGCATTGCCTTAAAGCTTGGAATCATTATCAGTGTGGTTCTGGTGGCAGTCTGCGCCATTTTCCCAAGGCCCCTTTTGTACCTGTTTACCGATTCCCCCCAGATCGTGGAGGAGGGGGTGCGCTACCTGTCCCTGATCCAGTGGACCTTTGCCCTGTTCATTCTGTCCAACGTGCTGATGGCCGCTCTGCGCAGCGTGGGAACCGTCAATATTTCCTTCTACATATCCGTGGTCTCCCTCATCGTGAATGTGGCCATCAACTACACTCTGATTTTCGGGAAATTCGGCTTTCCGGAAATGGGAATCCTGGGGGCTGCCGTGGGAACCCTGACAGCGCGGGTACTGGAATTCCTGATCGTGCTGATCTATATCCTGAAATTTGACAAAAAGACACAGCTGTTCACCGGCGGGGGCCTGTGGAAACGGGATCCGGCCCTTCGGCAGGATTACACCAGAGTTTATATCCCTATCATGTGCTCCCAGGTACTGTGGGGCATCTCGGTGCCCATGCAGACTGCCATCCTGGGCCACCTGTCCGCTGATGCCATTGCCGCCAACTCTGTGGCTACCACCTTCTACCAGTATCTGAAGGTAGTGGTCATCGCCATGTCCTCGGTATCTGCCGTTATGATCGGCAATGCCATAGGCCGGGGAGACAGGAAGCGGATCAAGTCCGACGCCCGCTCCATGGCTGTGATCGACGTGGCCATCGGGCTGGCCCTTGGGATCGCCCTGTTCCTGCTGCGGGGGCCGCTGCTGTCCATGTACAGCCTGACAGAGGCGGCGACCTCCATGGCCATGAACCTGATCCTTGTCATGAGCGTTGTCATGGTGGGCATGTCCTACCAGATGCCCGTCAGCTTCGGCATTATCCAGGGCGGCGGCGACACAGACTTTACCATGAAAATGAACCTGATCTCTACCTGGTGCATCGTAATGCCCCTGTCCTTCCTGGCTGCCTTCTGGTGGAAGCTGCCAGTGGAGGCAGTGGTGCTTGTAATCCAGTCTGACCAGATCTTCAAGGGTCTTCCCACCTTCCTGCGGTTCCGGAAGTACCAGTGGATGAAGAAGCTGACAAAGGAATGAGCATACGCTCATTCCTTTTTTTCTGTAATTTCCGTCTGTCCCCATGCCAGCTGCTTCCGGAACTGTCCGGGGGGGATGGATTTAAAATACCGAAATTGCTCAATAAAATAGCTTGACGTGGAAAATCCAACCTCCAGGGCAATCTCGGTAACGCTCAAATCCGTATTCAGCAACAGCTTCTCCGCCTCGGAAATACGGACATAATTCAAATATTCCCGGAAGGTCTTCTGCATAGCTCCCCGGAACAGCCTGGAGAAATAGCTGTAGCTCACATTGCACAGCTCTGCCATGGCCTGGGCCGTGATATCCTCCCTGTAGTGAGCCTTTACATACTCAAATACCGTGCAGAGCCGCCTCATAGCTGCTTCGTCCAGCCTATGCCCCTTTGCAGGAGTCAGCCCCTTTTCATGCCAGCTGCGCAGAATCCACAGAAAAATCTCAAAGATGGAGGTGCGGATTGCCAGCTCATAGCCATATTCCTTCCTGGTGTACTCTTCCCAGATCCTCTGAATGGCCTCCGAGACACAGGTCCCCTCCAGCTCGCTGCGTAAAAAAAGCTTTTGCCCAAGGGCGTTCTCTCCGGTAAAGGGAAGCAGGTATTTTGCCTCAAAGATGGTCTGGGATGTGGTATAGAGCACCTCCGGCTCAAACTTTACCACCAGATATCGATTAATCCCCGGAGAGAGGGCTATGACGGAGTGGACCTGCCTGGAATTGATCAGCACCATATCTCCTTGGGAAAACTGATAGCTCTGTCCATCCAGAATAATATGGGAAACACCGGAAATACCATACAAAATCTCAATATAATCATGATAATGAGCCTTGGCCATAATCCCCATGCCGGCCCGGTTCTGTTCCTGGCAGTCATATGGGAATTCTACGCCATCCACAATATGTTTCTTTTCTTCATATACCATCATAGCCGCTCAGCCTCCCTTCGAAACACAGTTTATCGGTAAGAGACATAAATGACAAATAATTGATATTTTTTTGTTACTTTATTATATCACGTCTCTGCCGGATATGGTAGACTGCTTTTAACAATTTGTCCCGGGAAATCAAACTATATAAAAAGGAGCCACTCAGATTATGAACAAGAAATTGCATGTCGGAATCATCGGCTGCGGCGGAATCGCCAATGCAAAGCATCTCCCCTCCCTGAAAGCCACCGGGCGGGTGGAGCTTGCCGCCTTCTGCGATATCATACCGGAACGGGCAGAAAAAACAGCCAGGGAATACGGCGCTGCGGACGCTAAGGTGTATACGGATTACCAGGCGCTTTTAGGGGACCCTTCCATTGATGTAGTCCATGTTTGCACCCCTAACAAATCCCATGCCCAGATCAGCATTGATGCCCTCCATGCCGGAAAGCATGTAATGTGTGAAAAGCCCATGGCCAAAACAGCGGCGGACGCACGCCGCATGGTTGCTGCCGCAAAGGAGACCGGAAAGAAGCTGACCATCGGTTACCAAAACCGCCAGAAGCCGGAAAGCGCCTATCTTAAGAAGGTCATTGACCACGGGGATCTTGGGGACATCTATTTTGCGGAGGCCTATGCGGTGCGCCGCCGGGGGACTCCCACCTGGGGCGTATTCCTGAATGAGGAAGAGCAGGGCGGCGGCCCTCTCATTGATATCGGAACCCATTCCCTGGATCTGACCCTGTGGCTGATGGACAATTACAAGCCCCGCATGGTGGTGGGAACTACTTACAAAAAGCTTCCCAATCCTGATTGCGCCAATCTCTGGGGCAGCTGGGATCCAGAGGAACACACGGTGGAGGATTCCGCCTTCGGCTTCCTTGTGATGGAAAACGGGGCCACTGTCATCTTAAAGAGCAGCTGGGCCTTAAATACCATTGAACCGATTCCGGAGGGAAGCGCCATGCTCTGCGGAACCAAGGCAGGTGCCCAGATCAAAAACGGCATCAGCATTAACAAGGATGAGTTTGGCAGATTGATTGATATCTACCCTGACATGAAAACAGGAGGCGCAGCCTACTTTAACGGAATTGAGGAGACCCCCGCCATCCGGGAGGCAAACTGCTGGCTGGATGCCATTGAGCAAGATACTGACCCTGTGGTAACACCGGAGCAGGCCTGCGTTGTCTCGGAAATTCTGGAAGCTGTTTACGAATCCGCAAGAACCGGGGAACCCGTTTACTTCAACCGCTAAGAATCCAGGAGGTATGTTATGAATATTGCAATCATCAGTTCCTGGCATGTCCATGCAGAGGAATATGCCAATGCCTTTGCCGCCATGCCGGATTGTAGGATTACCGCTGTCTGGGACGAACGGGAGGATGCCGGAAGGGCCTTCGCGGATAAGCTGGGCTGCCCCTTTGTGGCAGACTACGAGGCACTCCTTCAGGATTCCTCCCTCGACGGAATCGTTATGACAGCCCCCACCTGCCTGCACAAGGATATGCTTTTACAGGCAGCCCGGGCCGGAAAGCATATTTTTACGGAAAAGGTTCTGGCCATTACGGCAGAGGACGCTTACGCCATCGCAGCGGCCGTGAAAGAAAACCATGTAAAATTCGTCATCTCCTTCCCCCACAGATGCCGGGGAGATCTGAATTATGCTTACGCCATGGCCAGGAGCGGAAAGCTGGGCGAGATTACTTACGCCCGGGTGCGGAATGCCCACAACGGAAGCATTGCCAACTGGCTTCCGCCCCATTTCTATGACGAGGCCCTGTGCGGCGGCGGCGCCATGATTGACCTGGGGGCCCATCCCATGTACCTTCTGCCCTGGATCCTGGGGCAGCCCCAGAATGTGGTTTCCACCTTTACCAGGGTAACCGGACGTGAGGTGGAGGACAATGCAGTCAGCGTGATTACCTTTGCAAACGGCGCCATCGGCGTATCCGAAACCGGATTTGTCAGCCAGGACGACCTGTTTACCTTAGAGCTCTGCGGAACCTTAGGCAGCCTGTCCGTCCGCGGCAGTCAAGTATCCTATTCCTGCAGCGAAACCGGGCATCAGTGGGTCACGGTGGAGGAGCTGCCCAAAGCCCTTCCCTCGCCCCAGCAGCAATGGGTGGATGCTGTCATCCGGGATACTCCTGTGATCTGCGGAATTGACGAGGCGGTTGCCCTCACGGTTCTGATGGAGGGCGCTTACCGTTCCTACCGCACCGGCAGCCGATGTCCGTTACTATTTGATGAATCGCCCTCTTTCCCCTAGTCTCAAAGGATTGGAGCATACTTATGAAAATAACCACTCTCATTGAAAATACCTGTCCCAACGATACCCTTGCTGCGGAGCACGGCCTGTCCCTGTATATCGAAACCTCCAGATACCGCATTCTGTTTGATATGGGGCAGTCCCCGGCCTTTGCCGCCAATGCCAGGCTTCTCGGCATTGACCTTGCCCAGGCGGATCTGGCCATTCTCTCCCATGGACATTATGACCATGGGGGCGGCCTTGGCACCTTCCTGGAGCTCAATTCTACCGCGCCTGTATACCTCAGCCAATACGCCTTCGAGCCCTATTATCACGGTACGGAAAAGTATATTGGCCTGGATCTCTCCCTGAAGGGAAATGAAAGATTTATATTCACCGGAGACATGGAGGAGATCGCTCCCGGCCTGACTCTGCATACCTGCAACGACAGGGCCCGGTTCCGGGCGCGGGCCGGTTCCGGGCTGACCACGAAGAAAAACGGAAAATTCCTGGCAGACGACTTCCGTCATGAGCAATACCTGCTGATCGAGGAAAACGGAAAACGTGTTCTGATCAGCGGCTGCTCCCACAAGGGGATCCTGGACATTATGGAATGGTTTCGGCCGGACGTGCTGGTGGGCGGCTTCCACTTCTATCAGCTGCCGCTGGACGCATCCCTGGCCCAATATGCCCGGGAACTGGATGCATTTCATACGGATTTTTACACCTGCCACTGCACGGGAACGGCCCAGTATGAATTCATGAAGCCCTCCATGCGGCGTCTGCATTATCTGGCGACCGGCCAGGAAATCACAATATAGAGTTTCACACTCCTGCAAGCGAATTGGATGAATCATATAAAGGTTGACATAAAAATTCTGATATATTACAATTTGATAGGAAAGCAGGTGATTCCAATCAAGCAGAAAACCAAAAAAAGATTCAGCCTATTTGAATATGTTACCTTTTCCATACAGAATTGCTGCGGATGGACACTTGTTTATATGCTGCTGCAGATCGTTTTCGCCATCTTTCCCACATTGATGATCTCGATTAGCGCCATGTTTATAAACGCTTTTATAAACGTTTATTCGGGGATTGACTCCATAGAAGTCTTGGTGCGTTACGGCAGCCTCCTGCTGCTTTTTGTATTGATCAGCTATCTGCTTCCGACATGCGTCTCCTTTGCAGGGATCCGTTTAAATGCTGACTTGGGAACCGCCTTTGATCTTCTGCTCGCCACGAAAAGGAGCCGTATTCCATATGCCCTGATTGAGAACAGCGAAACATACGAGCTGTTGGAACGGGTGTGCGCAGACAGCTCCGGACGCATGTATACAGGGATCCGCAACCTGTTCCGGGCAGCAGAATATATCATCCGGTTTGCAGGTATTACCATAACGCTGTTCGTATATGATGTAACGGTGGGCCTCTTGACAGGTGTGCTGTTGGTTTTGATTGTCCCGGTTTGTATCAAAGGCGGGAAAGAGGACTATCAGGCATACGAAAAGGCATCCGAACAGTTTCGCAGGGCAAGATATTTGAGAACCGTCTTAAGCGGGCGTGACAGCGCAGCGGAGCGCACGCTGTTTGGCTATTCGAGCTGGATGAACCAAAAATGGGAGGCCTGGTACGGGGAAGGAAGGATCCTGGCCTCTGTGGCTACCAAGCAGAATTTTATCCGTATTAAGATTGGCAGCATGATTTCCGTACTGGTTTCCGGCGGGATTATGCTCTTAATGCTGCCCGGTGTGTCAAACGGAACCATCACGGTCGGCCTCTACATATCCATCATCACAGCTGTCATCGGCCTGGTTCAGCTTATGACATGGAATATTGCAGGCGTGGTAGAGGATCTGGTGGTAAGCCAGCAGTACAGTAAGGATTTTATCTCCTTTATGGCTTTGGAAGAGGAAGCGCCAGCCTCGGACCCCGGAGACCGGATACCGGTCCGCAGCATTGAGTTTCGGAATGTGAGCTTTTCCTATCCGAATTGTGATACAAAGGTACTGGACCATGTGAGCTTTCTCCTGGAAACCGGAAAAACCTATGCTTTAGTTGGGGAAAACGGAAGCGGGAAATCTACGGTTGTAAAATTAATGCTGGGCTTATTTAAGGATTATGACGGCGAAATTCTCCTCAACGGCACAGAGCTTCGGCAGCTTTCCCCAGGGCAGCTCCAGGGGATTTACGCCTGTTCCTTTCAGGATTTTGCAAGATATGAGCTTTCGGTAAGAGATAACATCGCAATCGGGGCAGGTATCCAAATGGATCAGGTTCCGGATGCTGCGGTGAGGGAAGCCATTGATAAGGTGGGCTTGACGGATTATATTTCGGCAATGCCAAATGGGATGGAAACAAAGCTTGGACGGCTGGAAGATGAGGGGACCGATCTATCCGGAGGGCAATGGCAGCGGATTGCGATAGCCCGGGCCCTGATCAAGGATGCGGCCGTGTATATCATGGACGAGCCGACTGCAGCGCTGGATCCAATGAGCGAAAAAGATATCTATGATTTCATACGCCAGGCAATGGGCGGGAAATTAGGCGTACTGATCACACACAGATTAGGCGGGGCAGCCCGGACAGATGAAATCATCGTGTTAAAGCAAGGGAAGGTATGGGAACGAGGGACCTTTCAGAGCCTTATGGGTAGGAACGGAGCTTTTGCTCATCTATACAATATACAGAGGAGCTGGTATCAATGAGCAAAAGAAAGAAATATGGAATTGCTTCTATTTTTTTGGGAATTGCAAAAATCGCACCTGCAAAATTTGTTCTGCAATATTTTTCCACAGTGGCAAACGGCGTTGCCATGGCCTTTATTGCCATTGCAACAAATAAGCTTTTCTCTGCCATTCTCGCATATTCGGAGGGGAAGGCTTCTCTGCCATGGGTGCTGGAGGGCATCTTCTTTTTGGTGGCAATTACATTATCCTACGAGCTGTTCAGCGGCATTTCCGCGTATTATGGAGAAGTCTATTACTACCTAAGTACCCAGCACATCCAAAAGACAGTGAATGCAAAGGCCAGCAGGCTTTCCTGTATGGATTATGAAAAACCAAGTGTCTTGAATTCCATGCAAAGTGCTTATGACGGCTCCGGCAGTGCCATAGATCTGGCAAATATTGTAATGGATATCCTGACGCTTTATATCCCGTATTTTATCATCTATGGTGTATATTTGTTCTGCCTGTGGCCCCCTCTGCTCCTGATCTTCCCGCTCATCATCCTTCCTACCTTAGCCGGCCAGCTATGCAAGGTAAAATTCTCGATCTGCGAGGAGCAGAAGAATGCCCCCCTGCGCAGAAAACGTGATGCTTACATGGCGTATATCGGAGACCGGAATTATGTGAAGGAAACGAGGCTGCTGGGCGTTATCCCATATTTTCTGAATGAGCTGAAGCATACCTGCGCCCAAATCAGGACCATATCCGTGGCGGCAAAAACCAAGTCCTGGTATGTGAGCCTGGCTGTGGACTGCCTGAACATGCTGGGCTACGGAGGCGTGGTTTTCCTTCTGATCCACAGCGTTTATACAGGAAAGATTCCCATCGCAACCTTTGCGGCTGTGTTTTCCACCTGCGGAATGCTCATTGACATGGAGAAGGAATTGTTTGGAAAGCAGCTGGGCGAGCTGGCGGAGCAATACGGCTCTGTGAAGCAGTTTATCGATTTTATGAACCGGCCAGAGCAGACAGACAGCGGATGTGAGGTATCCCGGATACGGGAGGTCCGCATGGATGGCGTTTCCTTCTGTTATCCGTCTGCAGACCAGCCCCGGGTTCCGGTGATACAGGATATACACCTGTCCTTGAAGGCAGGGGAAAGCCTTGCTGTTGTCGGAAGCAATGGCAGTGGGAAGACGACCCTTACCAAGCTGCTGCTTGGGCTGTATCCCCCGGACACAGGCACGATTTTCTATGATGGAATTGCACACAGGGAGCTGAATCCTGCAAGCCTGCGGCATAAAAGTACGGCTGTTTTCCAGAATTTTATAAAGTACAGATTCCCATTACAGGATAATATTGCCCTTAGTGAGGCAGCGGACATGGTGAAGGGGCGGATTGGGGTACTGGTGACCCACCGCTTAGGCTTGGCAAAGCTTTGCACAAGGATTGCCTTTCTGAAAGAGGGGAGGATCCTTGCCCTTGGAACACATGAGCAGCTTCTTAAGACCTGCCCGGAGTATGGTGAATTGTGGGAAGCGCAGACAGAGCGGTATCAAGAAGCTGATTCCTGTTAATTGCAGATATATGTAATATAAAAAATGTGTGTAACTGCTTTACGAAAATTAATAATATTGATATAATTATATCAATATTATTATATCAATAAAATGATACGAGGTGATTTGGATGATTATAAAGGCATCAGCATCATTAAGAAATGATTACACCGCGATTTCCAATATGGCAAAAGAAACAAAAGAGCCAATATATATCACGAAAAATGGTGAGGGCGATCTGGTTCTTATGAGCATAGAGGCATTTGAACGGCGGGAACAGATTTTACAGCTTCGGACGAAGGTACTTCAGGCAGAACAAGAGCGGCTGGATGGAGCTGGGACAATCAGCATTTCAGAGGCGAAAACGCGGTTACGGGAGCGGGCGGATGGCATATAAGGTAGAAATCCTTCCTGTTGCGTGGGAGGACTTAAAACGTATAGAGGATTGGTATCTGATACAGTTTGGTGTGGAAACGGCTTTAAGTGTGAGTAACCATATATTAAATGTAATCGGGCGTCTGGAAGAGTTTCCGGATTCAGGTTCTTTAACACCAGATGAATGGCTGAATCAGCAGGGATACCGAATGATTATATGCGAAAAGCACGTCGCTATTTATAAGCAGATTGGTACAGTGATTTATATTTATCATATTGCAGATACCCGTACAGATTATACAAAGCTGTTTTATTAGGCATCCGCAAGCTCAGGGTCCATGTTCCGGTACTTTCCAGAATATCTCCTCTACAATTTGATCCTATACGAAGTTATCAAAGGAGTTTGGAAATTGTGGGAAGCGCAGACAGAACGGTATCAAGAGCATCATTAATAAAGAATATCCAGGAAGAACCGGAATCCACCCAAAGGCTGATTCCGGTTCTTCTGACAAGGGTATCTAAATCCCCCATTGTTAATAATACTAACATGCATCTTCTTATGCAGAAACCTTAAATTCTCCATACTCCTTCTCTATTTCTGAAAAATATTCCTCATTGACTACAACCATGGCAAAGCTTTCCTTTCCCATATCCTCCATGGTATGTCCCTTGCGGATCAGGTAATAATCCCACCGTTCCGGCTCCATGGGACAGGGGCGCCGGTAAACGACGCTCTCCCCAATGGTATCTACCAATGCCTCCACCGGCTCCAGGAGCTTACCCACATTTGCAATATTGTCATGACCATGATAAAACGTTTCTATGCCCATGCTGCATATTTTCCGGACCGTATCCCGGTATGGGGCAAATCCTGCACTGCCCCAGCTCAACAGGAGACATTTTCCTATGGCATCACCTACATACAGTTCCCTGGTCTCCTCATTCCAGAGAGCCATGCTGCCGCAGGTATGCCCCGGAACGGCCACTGTCCTTAAGACCAAGCCCCCCAGGTCGAATACCATACCTTCTGAAAGCTCTTTGCTGGCCGGAAGAGCTGCAGTCACATATTTCTCCGGTTCGAAGCTCTCCGGCAGAATATCCTGTGTCTGCCCGGTACTCCAATCCACCGAATGGTGACGAGCTCCTTCCACTGTTTTTGCCCGTTCCTCTTCTGTGAAAAAGCTCTCCGCAAGCCTGCGGTCCTTCCCGCTCATATAAATAGGGCATTCTGTAAACTGATGGTTCCCACCGGCATGATCCGGATGACCATGGGTGTTTACCACCACCAGGGGCAGTTCCGTCAAGCTGCTGATATATTCCCGCAGGTTTCCAAATCCAAAACCTGTGTCAATCAGCATCGCCTGCTTTGTTCCCACCACTAAATCCATAAAAACGCCCTCCGGGCTGTTAATCCGATAGTGCCCCTTCCTGCACCGTATGGGCAATGGTGCAGAGTCCGGCATAGATGTCCCCCAAAGCCTCTGTATCCAGGCAGAAACCTAACAGGGGAGAGTAGGTGGCATTTTCCATAGCTTCCTTTCCCATGGCCGCAGAGTTGGGATCCGCGCCTTCCCAGGGATATGCCAGGAATCCATTCCCCACAATAGCTGTCAGATTGCCAAGGTAATAGCCGCTGTTTTCTGCCGTAACTCCATCCGGAAACCCGATGGTGCCGTCCTCCTTCCGCTCCCAATGCTTCCCCTCAATACCAAAGTCTACCAGGTTCACAATCCGTTCATCCGTGTAGAGCATATTCAGAAAACTTGCTGCTGCCTCCGGCTCGTCACAGGACACTGGAATTGCCCAGGTAAACTGCTGCATCACGCTGGTATCAATCACCGCCTCGGCAAATAATACGCTCTGGGAATCACTGGCCAGGCACTTGGTCCCCACCACATCGAACTGTCCCACTGCAAAGGCACTGGCAATATTTTCCTTGTCCAGAAGGGGATCCGAGGTTGCTGTATCCGTGGCAATATCCTTGTCAATCAGCCCCATATCATACCATTTTTTCACTGTCTGATAGCCCTTCTTACAACCTTCTGTCTCATATTGGCTGACTGCAGTTAAAGTCTCGTCATCATAATAAACTGCCGCTGCAACAGCCGTGCCATCTCCCAGCGCATCCCAGGCCGCCTGCTCCTTTCCGGAAAAGACATCAAAGCTGGGATAATGGATCTGTATGGAGGTGGAAGCTCCCCCCAGGGGAATATAATCCGGACATTTTTCCTTGATCTTCACCAGGGCCTCTTCCAAAGCCTCCACATCTGTGACCGTGCTGATATCAATCCCTGCCTGCTCCAATACCTCGGTACGACAAAGCCAGTACATATTTTTGATCTTGTTGGAATAACTGGGCACTGCATAGATTTCTCCATTCTTCGTGGTGGCGCCCAGAAAATCCTCCGACACTGTGTCCAAAAGCTCCGGTGCATACTCCTTCAGCAAATCAGACATAGGCAGCAGCATCCCGTTGGACATCATCACACTGTAATGTCCGGACAGAGCTGCCGCAGTGCACACCAGGTCAAAGTCCTCCCCGTTGGCCACGCCGTTGGCCATAGCCCCATTGGGAATATAGCTTCCCACATCCATAATATTCAAATTAACCGTGACACCAATCTCCGGCTCCGTAATTTCATTGATGGCTTCCTCCACCAAATCCACCTCCTGGGGGACTGTTGCCAGGGACCAGAAGGATACTGTGATCTCTGCCAGGTCCTCCTCCTCTTCTTCCTCTCCTTCTCTGCCCTGTTCCCCTGTACCTGTTTCTTCCCGTTCCTCCTGGCCTGCTGCATTCTCCTCCCCCTGGCTTTCATTGCCCGTAGTATCTGTCCCTTCCTCCGCTGCATTTCCGCATCCGGACATCAGAGAGCCGGTCAAAGCCAATGTCAACAAAACCGCTACCATTTTCTTCTTCATTTCGTATCCTCCTCTGGATATTTACTTGATTTACCAGTTCATTGTAACTTTTTTCTTCTTCGGATACTTCCTGATTCTTATGACGTTTTCCTGGCGTTTATGTCCTTATTTCACCTCATCTTCCTCTCGAATACTCTTCCGTCCCTTTTGTTAAAAAAAGTTATATTTTTTTAATCATTTTTTCCTTTCCTCTTGTTAAATACTTCTATATTTTGTATACTTTAAATAGTTTTTATCGATTTGATTTCCCTTATTTGTAGATTTTATGAAAGGATTCCTTATTTATGCCGGATAAAAAATCACCTTTTTTTAAAATTGCCTTTCTCACAATTGATACCCTCTCCACACGGCAGCTCCTGGATTACTGCTTCTATCTGGTTCTGGAGGGAAGCCTGCGTATCCTGGAAAAAGAGAATACCTTCTACCTGGGCAAAAGCGACATTTTTCTATTTGAACCCAGAAGAAAATATCAGGTATCAAGCGCTGGAAATAATGTCATTTTGTCCATTGTTTTAGACAATCATTTTGTATTGAAGGGCAATTCACAGACTCTTGGACACTACATCTGCAACTCTGCCTCTGATTCCGCCCGGAATTATGACCCTCTGCGCCAGCTACTTTCACAGATCGCCAACACTGCCTCCGATCCCTCGGACCAGAAGGGGCTGCATCTTACCTCCCAGGCTTACCGGCTCCTATACTATCTGGATACCTATCATTACGAGCCTTATGCGGAGCAGCTGTTCTACACAGGAAACGATAAATCTCAGGATCGTATGAACCGTGTCCTGAACTATATCCACCTCCACTATGCCAGTCCCATTTCCTTACAGGAAACAGCAAAAATCTTCCATTTAAGCGCTCCCTACCTGTCTTCCTTCTTCAAGCAGGGCATGCAGGAAAATTTCAATGCCTATGTAAACCGCATCCGTTTGGAGCATGCGGTAGACGAGCTGGTCTATACGAACAAATCCATCACCTCCATCACCTTTGACAATGGATTTGCCAGCATGAATGCCTTAAACAAGCTTTTTCGTGAAAAATACCAGACAACACCCCGTGAATATCGGAAAGCCCATCAGTTGGAAAGAAACGGCCAGCCTCCTTCTGGGGCGGCAGAGCAGGAACAGGAACTGAATTCCAACGAGTTGCACTCCCTGCTGGAGGATTATATGACACCGGGAGATACCTATTCCTCCAATATCCCATTCCCCTCCCAGAAAACTATTGAGGCCCCTGATATGAATGCCTCTGCTCCCATTTCCCCCCTCTGGAAGCAGCTGGTGAACGGCGGCCCCCTACGCCGCTTTTTCCATCGAAATATAGAACGGCAGATGGCCCAGCTACAGGAGTCTGCCGGTTTTTCCTATGTCCGCATTGAGCATGTGGTGGATTATGGGCTGTTCCTTTCCCGGACAGCCACAGGACAGCCCTCCTATCTCTTTTCAGCCATTGACATTCTCATTGATTCTATGCGACACAATCGTATGGCCCCTTATCTGGATCTGTCTATTCCCCGAAACCAGCTGGAGGTCTCCTCCGGCAAGCTTACATTCGACCTTAGCCAGTATCTGTCCTTTGTGGATGCTCTCATCCGGCGTAACAGTAATGTTTATGGTTCCAAACTTTTGGAAACCTGGTACTATGAAATCACCCCTCATCGTGACCTTTCTCTAGGTTTTGCAGAAGATCCGGATGCTTTCCTGCTGCGTTTTACAAAGACCTATGAGATCATCAAAAAATACCTGCCTGAAGCCAAGGTAGGAGGCATCTGCCATGATGCGCTTCTTTCCTACGGCAGCTACCGCGCCATCCTGAAAGCTCTGTCCAGCCAGGGGATCCGGCCTGATTTTCTAAGTCTTGGGGTCTTCCCCTACGAACCCTTCCAGGAGATCTCCCTGGACCAGGGCCCCCAGTCCGTCCGCGGTATCCACTATACCCGAGATACCAGCTATGCCCTGCATAAGCTCTGGGAATTCAAGCAGGTGCTTTCCTCCTTTTATGATCCCCTGCCAGAGCTTCATATCGCCTATCTTGGACCGGATTGCTTCCATGGCCATTATTTGAACGATACCTGCTTCCAGTCAACCTTCCTTTTCCACAACACGATCGATTTGCTGGGAGAGGTAGAACTTCTGGGATACTATCAGCTGTCTGACATTGGTTCTAAATCCGGGGAGCCAACAGACTTTCCAACTCTTCTTGACGGGCGAACTGGCCTCTTTAACAACTACGGCATCCGCAAGCCTGGAGCCCACGTTCTGGATCTTTTCAGCAAATGCCCCTGCAATCTGATCCAGAAGGGCAATGACTATATCATATTGCGGGACACCACTGACCGGTATATGATTGGCCTGTGCAATTACACCTATGTCAGTGAATACGAAGGTTTTTTCATGCACCAGGAGATTCCTATAGCAGATGCCTACAAAATATACGAAAGCCCACAGACCAAGAGCGTCCAGCTAACGCTGCGCAACCTGGCTGTGGGCGAATATGATGTAATCCTATATCAAATTAATAAAAAGCATGGCAGCATTCTGGACGAGTGGGCCCGGAACGGCTACTGGAACCAATTCTCCAGGGATGAGCTGGACTATATGAGAAATACCCTCCAGCCCCTGAAAACCCATTACCTCAAATCCACCAGTGACGGCACCATGCAGTTCCAGCTCCAGCTGGAGCCTCATGAGGTGCTCTTTATTGCGCTGCAGCAGCACTGACAGCCTACTTCTCCACCGGCTCTGTTTTGGGGCAGTCCAAATTCTCCCGCCACATCACAGGAGCTGCCCAGCGCACGGCATTCTCAATCACCCGCATTACATGGGGATTGTGGTAGGAGGGATTGGTCTCATGGCCCGGCTGGAAATAAAAGATCTTCCCATAGCCCCTGTTCCAGGTGCAGCCGCTGCGGAACACCTCGCCCCCTTTGTACCAGCTGATAAAAATCAGCTCGTCCGGCGCAGGAATATCGAACCGCTCCCCATACATCTCCTCAGGCTCCAGCTCAAAGTATTCCGGAATGCCCTGGGCAATGGGATGGGTGGGACAGATGTTCCATACACGGGCCTTGTCCCCCTCCCGCCACCGGAGGCTGCCGGAGGTTCCTAAGAGCTCCTGCATCACCTTGCAGGGATGGGCAGAGTGGAGGGCAAGAAAGCCCATGCCCCGCAGGATCCGATTCTTGATCTTGGCCACCAGCGCGTCCGGCACAGCCTCATGGGCAATGTGGGCCCACCAGATCAGCACATCCGTATGCTCCAGCACCTCATCCGGCAGTCCGTATTCCGGCATATACATATTGACATGGGTAATCTCCATATCCCCGCATTTTTCCAGATATGCGGCAATGGTGCCGGTAATCCCCAGAGGATAGACCTCCTTGATCTTCTTGGCCGTTTCCTCCACAAAATGCTGAAATTCTGCCTTACGCTCCTGTGGAATCCCGCCCGGCGGGAGGAACTCCTCCCTAAGCTCCCCGGATTCCTGCACATACTCCCCCCATACAGTTACTCGAATCATGTTATTCCTCCTCTAATTCTACGGTAATCTTATCTAATTTCCAAATATCATCCACATATTCCTGGATGGTGCGGTCTGAGGAGAATTTGCCGGCATGCGCCACATTCAGCATGGCCATCCTTGCCCATCTTCGCTCATCCCGATAAGCCTCCTCCACCTTCTTCTGGGTCTCCGCATAGGAGCGGAAATCCTTCAGGATGAAATAGGTATCTGCATACTGAGTACACTGGGTATTCAGCAGCGAATTGTACAATGGCCGGAACAGCTCCGTATCATTCTTGGAATACTGGCCATTGATCAGCTGGTTTAATACCATGCGGATATCCTGGTCGCTGTTGAAGATCTGCATGGGATCATAATCCCGATTCTGCTCATGGCTGATTACCTCATCAGAGCTCATGCCGAAAATAAAGGCATTCTCCTCCCCTACCTCTTCCACGATCTCCACGTTGGCTCCGTCCATGGTGCCTAAGGTCACCGCGCCATTCAGCATGAACTTCATATTGCCGGTTCCAGAGGCCTCCTTGCTGGCCGTGGAAATCTGCTCGCTAACATCCGAGGCCGCAAAAATCCACTCTGCGTTGGATACCTTGTAGTCCTCAATAAATACCACCTTGATCTTGCCCCGGATGCTCTTATCATTGTTGATTACCTCAGCCACATTGTTGATCAGCTTGATGGTCAGCTTGGCAATCTGGTAGCCTGCCGCAGCCTTGGCCCCAAAAATAAAGGTTCTGGGATACATATCCATCTCCGGATGGTTTTTCAGGGTATTGTAAAGATGCATCACATGCAAAATATTCAGCAGCTGCCGCTTATACTCATGAAGACGCTTCACCTGCACATCAAAAATAGAGCGGGGGTCCACCTCTATCCCATTGTGCTTCATAATATAATCTGCCAGGCGCAGCTTGTTCTGGTACTTGATATTCATAAATTCCTGCTGGCATTTGGGGTCATCGGCATAAATCGCCAGCTTCTTTAGATGGGGCAGCTCCTTGATCCAGTCGGAGCCGATCTTCTTATTGATCCACTCAGCCAGCAGCGGGTTGCCATGATACAGGAAACGCCTCTGTGTAATTCCATTGGTCTTGTTGTTGAACTTCTCCGGGAACAGCTCATAGAAATCCTTCAGCTCCTGGTTTTTCAGGATCTCCGTATGAAGTCTTGCCACACCGTTGACCGAATGGCCGGCCGCAATGGCCAGATGCGCCATCTTCACCTGTCCGTCATAGATGATTGCCATCTTCTGCACCCTGCGATGATCCCCAGGAAACTTCCTCTCGATCTCCTGCAGGAATCTCCGGTTGATCTCCTCCACAATCTGGTAAATACGGGGCAGCAGCCTGGAGAAGATCTCAATGGGCCATTTCTCCAACGCTTCCGCCATAATGGTATGGTTCGTGTAAGCGCATACCTTGGAGGTAATCTCCCATGCAGCATCCCACTCCATGCCTTCCACATCCAAAAGGATACGCATCAGCTCGGCCACAGCCACAGTGGGATGGGTATCGTTCAGCTGGAATGCCACCTTCTCCGGCATCCGGCTTAAGTCCGCATGGTTCTTCTTATATCTTGCCACTGCACGCTGCACGCTGGCAGACACAAAGAAATACTGCTGCTTTAAGCGAAGCTCCTTGCCTGCAATGTGGTTGTCATTGGGATAAAGCACATCCACCAGGTTCCTGGCCAGGTTCTCCTGCTCCACTGCCTTCCTGTAATCGCCCTTGTCAAAGGAGCTGAGCTCAAAGCACTCCATGGGCTCCGCATCCCAGATCATCAAGGTATTTACCACATTGTTATTGTAGCCAATGATGGGCATGTCATAGGGAACCGCCTTCACAGACTGGTAGCCCTCATGGACGAACCTGGTTCTGCCGTAATCGCTGTTCTCGGCACGGACAAAGCCGCCGAACCGCACCTCGAAGGTATGTTCCGGCCTGCGCAGCTCAAAGGGATACCCATCCTTCAGCCAGTTGTCCGGAATCTCCACCTGAAAGCCGTCCTGAATCTTCTGTTTGAACATTCCGTAGCGATAGCGGATCCCACAGCCATATGCCGGATATCCAAGGGTTGCCAGAGACTCCATAAAACAGGCCGCCAGACGCCCCAGACCACCGTTGCCAAGCGCCGGATCCGGCTCCTCGTCCTCGATGACATTCAGATTGAAGCCCATTTCTTCCAGCGCCTCTTTCACCACATCATAGGCTGTCAGGTTTATCAGGTTGTTTCCCAGAGCCCGGCCCATCAAAAACTCCATAGACATGTAGTAGACCATCTTGGGATCCTGCTGTTCAAATACGCTCTGGGTTGCCAGCCACTGGTCAATGATTACATCCTTTACCGTATGGGACACTGCCTGGAAAATCTCCTGGCTGGAAGCCTCATCGAAGGTCTTTCGATACAGATTCTTCACATTATCCTTCACGCTCTTGATAAATTCATCCTTCAAAAAACTCTTATTTGTCATCGGTATCTGCTCCTATTCTTTATAATTTTTCTACTCCAAGGGTTACTCTTTCTCCGTTGATATTCCATTCCTTCTGATAGCCGCTCAGTGCGTCTGCAGAAATTGCCTCCGCCAGCACTTCCTTTTGTATCTGTTCCCCGGATTTTTCAAAAACGGCCCGGATCCTGTCATCCGCCAAATAGGAAAGACGGATCTTATCCATCACCTCAAAACCGGCTTCCTTGCGCATTGTCTGGATCTTGCTGATCAGCTCCCGGACAAAGCCTTCCTCTACAAGCTCCGGCGTCAGGTTCGTATCCAGTACCACCATCACCTCATTGTCTGCCTCCGTGGCATAGCCCTCCATCTGGGCCACGCTGATCAGAAGGTCCTCCTCGGCCAGTGCAATGGATGCATCTACATCAGGAAGCCGCAGCACGCCCTCCTGCTTCAGCTCTGCCATCGCTGCATTGCCGTCAAGTCCTGCCAGGGCCGCCTGAATCTGCTTTAAGAACTTCCCATACTTGGGCCCAACGGTCCGAAGCTGGGGCTTGAAGCTGTAGCTGGAAAATGCGGAAACATCCTCTGTAAATACCACCTGCTTCACGTTCAGCTCATCCTCAATAATCGCATGATAAAATTCGGGCAATGCGAAGGGTGCCTTGATATACATGGTTCCGATGGGCTGGCGGTTCTTGATATTGGCAGCATTCCGGCAGGCACGTCCCATCACCACTACCTTCAGCAGGTCATTCATATTTTTCTCAAGATCTTTGTCAATCCAGTTCTCCCGGGCCGCCGGGAAATCGCAGAGATGAACGCTTATGGGCGCGCTGCTGTCCAGAGAGCAGACCAAGTTCCGGTAAATATCCTCCGCCATGAAGGGAATCATGGGGGCAGCTGTCTTGGCCACTGTCACCAGCGCGGTGTACAATGTCATGTAGGCGTTGATCTTGTCCTGCTCCATCCCCTTGGCCCAGAAACGCTCCCGGCTTCTGCGGACATACCAGTTACTCATATCATCTGTAAAATCATCCAGCGCCCTTGCTGCCTCCGGAATCCGGTAGCTTCCCAGATTGCTGTCCACATCCTTCACCAGGGTGTTCAGCTTGGACAGAAGCCAGCGGTCCATCACAGACAGCTTCTCATATTCCAGAGAATATTTTGTGGCATCAAACCCGTCGATATTCGCATAGAGAACAAAAAATGCATAGGTGTTCCACAGGGTTCCCATAAACTTGCGCTGCCCCTCCTGCACTGCCTTGCCGTGGAACCGGTTGGGCAGCCAGGGTGCGGAATTGATATAAAAATACCAGCGGATGGCATCCGCCCCATAGGTAGCCAGGGCCTCAAAGGGATCCACGGCATTGCCCTTGGACTTGCTCATCTTCTGTCCGTTCTCATCCTGCACGTGGCCCAGCACAATCACATTCTCATAGGGCGCCTTGTTAAACAGCAGGGTGGACTCTGCCATCAGGGAATGGAACCACCCGCGGGTCTGATCCACTGCCTCGGAGATAAACTGTGCCGGAAACTGCTGCTCAAACAGCTCCTTGTTCTCAAAGGGATAGTGATGCTGCGCAAAGGGCATGGCCCCGCTGTCAAACCAGCAGTCGACCACCTCCGGCACCCGGCGCATGGTCTTGCCGCAATCCGGGCAGGTAAAGGTAACTGCATCAATGTAGGGGCGGTGCAGCTCTACCTGGGCATCCTCCGGCCTTCCGCTGCGCTCGGCCAGCTCCCCGCGGCTTCCGATGGACTCCTGGCGCCCGCAGCCCTCACACTCCCAGATATTCAGGGGCGTACCCCAATAGCGGTTCCTGGAAATGGCCCAATCCTGGATGTTCTCCAGCCAGTTGCCGAAGCGGCCCTTGCCAATGGACTCCGGAATCCAGTTCACCGTATTGTTGTTGCGTATCAGATCCTCCCGCACTGCCGTCTCCTTGATGTACCAGGACTCTCTGGCATAGTAGATCAGCGGCGTATCACAGCGCCAGCAATGGGGATACTCGTGCTCGAACCTGGGGGCGTCAAAGAGAAGGCCTGCCTTCTGAAGATCCTCAAGCACCATGGGATCTGCCTTCTTCACAAATACCCCGGCATAGCTGGTCTCCTCTGTCATCTCGCCCTTGCCATTGACAAACTGAACAAAGGGAAGGTCATACTGCCGTCCCACCTGGGCGTCATCCTCACCGAAGGCCGGCGCAATGTGAACAATACCGGTACCATCTGTCATGGTGACATAATCGGCGCAGGTTACAAAATATGCCCGCTTGCCCTGTTTTGCCACAGATTCCCTGGCAAAATCAAACAGCGGCACATATTCCTTATACTCCAGATCCGTGCCCTGAAACTCTTCCATAACCTCGTACCCGGGCGTGTCCTCATCCGGTGCCAGAGAACCCAGCACCTTGTCCAATAGTGCCTTAGCCATATAGTAAACATAGCCGTCCGCTGCCTTTACCCTGCAGTAGGTCTCCTGGGGATTCACACAGAGAGCCAGGTTGGAGGGCAGCGTCCAGGGCGTGGTGGTCCATGCCAGGAAATAGGCATCCTCTCCCTTCACCCGGAACCGTACAATGGCAGACCGCTCCTTCACCGTGCGGTAGCCCTGGGATACCTCCGCCGTAGACAGCGGCGTCCCGCAGCGCGGGCAGTAGGGCACAATCTTGAAGCCCTTGTATAACAGGCCCTTCTTCCAGATCTGGTTCAAGGCCCACCATTCGGATTCAATAAAATTATCGTCATAGGTCACATAAGGGTCATCCATATCCGCCCAGAAGCCCACTGTGCCTGAAAAATCCTCCCACATGCCCTTGTATTTCCATACGGATTCCTTGCATTTTTCAAGGAAGGGCTCCATCCCGAATTCCTCAATCTGATCCTTCCCATTGAGGCCCAGAAGCTTCTCCACCTCCAGCTCCACCGGAAGGCCATGGGTATCCCAGCCTGCCTTGCGGGGCACGTATTTGCCCTTCATGGTCTGGTAACGGGGAATCATATCCTTGATCACCCGGGTCAGCACATGACCGATATGAGGCTTCCCATTGGCTGTGGGCGGCCCGTCATAAAAGGTGTAGGTTTCCCCATCCCTGCGGTTCTCCATACTCTTGCGGAAGATATCATTATCCTTCCAAAACTGCTCTGTGGCCTTTTCCCGCTCCACAAAGTTCATATTCGTTTCGACCTTGTTATACATAAAATTCTCCTATATATCATTTCCTGTCCGCTTACTTTAAGACGAAAATCCCTCGTCCTGTAAAAGGGACGAGGGTTCTTCGTCTTGACTACCTGCTACCTCATACCTGAATATATCCCAAAAAGATACCGGTATCTCCTACAGACGGATCCTCAGACTGTTCTCTATATCCTCCAGCTGGCGCAGCAGCTCATTATAATCCATCTCACCGCCCATGGCGCCCAGAACGGCAAAGCCAATAATCAGCAGCGCGATGTAAATCAGCACGCCAATAGCCCCGCAGATAATACCGGCAATGGCCATACCCTTGCTCTCATTCTTCACGATCTGGACAATACCCAGAACTACAGCAACGATCCCCAGCACAATCGGCAAAAAGGGAATATAACCGGAACAGCATACCAAAACAATAGACAAAATACCGCATACCATGGACGCAATTCCGAGTCCCTTGCCCTGTCCCTTTCCGGAAGAATAATCGTTCACCGGGCCTCCATAGCTGTAGCCACTACCATTTCCGGAGGGTGCCTGGGTGTATTGGGTATTGTTGCTCTCACTGCCATTTTCAAAATTATTGTATCCTTCGCTCATTTATAATTCCTCCATCTTTTTGTTTTCATTTTCGTGAACATTATATCAAAAGTACCTGTATTTTACAATACTATTTTCCACAAAACCAACGGAAAACCAAGCTAAAAATCCGGCATTTCGTATATTTGGCTTCCGCCAAGTATTTCCGCCAAGTGCTTTCCCGCATTTCATGCCAAAAAATACTTGCCAAATCCCCCATTTATGGTAGAATAAAAAAGTCGGTCATTTTTTTCGCATATAATAAGGAAAACCGACACTTAATAACGGTTGCATAGGGAATTCACCCTTTAACAATGATTGGATACAGAAAGAAGGATAGCATATGATTACAGCAAGAGAGGATATCCGCAACATCGCCATCATCGCCCACGTAGACCATGGCAAGACCACCCTGGTGGACGAGCTCTTAAAGCAGAGCGGCGTATTCCGCGCCAACCAGGAGGTACAGGAGCGGGTCATGGATTCCAATGATATTGAGCGGGAGCGGGGGATCACCATCCTGTCCAAGAATACCGCAGTATTTTATAAGGATACAAAGATCAACATCATCGACACCCCGGGACACGCCGACTTCGGCGGCGAGGTGGAGCGGGTCCTGAAAATGGTCAACGGTGTGGTGCTGGTGGTGGATGCCTTTGAGGGGGCCATGCCCCAGACCAAATTCGTGCTGATGAAGGCCCTGGACTTAGACCTTCCGGTGATTGTGTGCATCAACAAGATCGACCGGCCCGAGGCACGCCCCGATGAGGTCATCGACGAGGTGCTGGAGCTGTTTATGGATCTGGATGCCTCCGACGAGCAGCTGGACTGCCCCTTCCTCTACGCCTCCGCCAAGAACGGCTATGCCATGAGGGATCTGACGGAAGAGCCGAAGAATATGACAGCCCTCTTTGAAACCATCATCGAATATATCCCTGCCCCCCAGGGCGACCCCGAGGCCAGCACCCAGGTGCTGATCAGCACCATTGACTATAACGAATATGTGGGCCGCATCGGCGTGGGCAAGGTGGATAACGGCTGCCTGAAGATCAACCAGGAGGCGGTTGTGGTCAATGCCCATGAGCCGGACAAGCAGAAAAAGGTCAAGATCAGCAAGCTGTATGAATTTGACGGCCTGAATAAGGTGGATGTGACAGAGGCCCGAGTGGGCTCTATCGTGGCCATCTCCGGCATCGCAGACATCCACATCGGCGATACCATCTGCGATCCGGAGAAGCCGGAGGCCATTCCCTTCCAGAAGATCTCCGAGCCCACCATCTCCATGAACTTTATTGTCAATGACAGCCCCCTGGCTGGCCAGGAGGGCAAATACGTCACATCCCGCCACATCCGGGACCGTCTCTTCAAGGAGCTTAATACCGACGTAAGCCTGCGGGTGGAGGAGACGGAAAATGCCGACAGCTACAAGGTCTCCGGCCGCGGCGAGCTGCATCTGTCGGTTCTCATTGAGAATATGCGCCGGGAGGGCTACGAGTTTGCCGTCAGCAAGGCAGAGGTACTGTACCGCCAGGATGAGCAGGGCCATAAAACAGAGCCCATGGAGCTGGCCTATGTGGATGTTCCCGACGAATTTACCGGCTCTGTCATTGAGAAGCTGAGCCTTCGCAAGGGCGCCCTGCAGAACATGGGCAGCATCAGCGGCGGCTATACCAGGCTGGAATTTGAGATCCCCTCCCGGGGGCTCATTGGCTACCGAGGAGAATTTCTCACCGACACCAAGGGAAACGGCATCATCAACACCATTTTCAATGGCTACGCTCCCTACAAGGGGGATATCCAGTACCGCAAGACCGGCTCCCTGATTGCCTTTGAGGCAGGGGAGGCTGTCACCTACGGGCTGTTTTCCGCCCAGGAGCGGGGCACGCTCTTTATCTCACCCGGTGAAAAGGTATATTCCGGCATGGTGATCGGGCAGTCCTCCCGGGCTGAGGACATTGAGCTGAATGTCTGCAAGAAAAAGCATCTGACCAACACCCGCTCCTCCAGTGCCGATGAGGCCTTGACGCTGACGCCCCCCAGGGTCTTGAGTCTGGAGCAGGCCCTGGAATTCATTGATACGGATGAGCTTCTTGAGGTTACACCGGGAAGTCTCCGGATCCGGAAGCGGATTCTGGATCCGCTGATGCGGAAGCGCTCCCAGCGGAAATAGGTATCTGTATGTATGAGAAAAAATATGAAGCCAGCCTGGAGCAATCCGCAAGGCTGGCCCTGGTGTCCAACCGGGTATCCTTTCTAAGGGGCGTCACCTTTGCCCTTGCAGCGCTGCTTCTGTTTCTTGGTTATCAGCAGAAAAGCCTTATCCTGCTCCTTCCGGCCCTTGGGCTTGGAGCTGCCTTTCTCCTGCTGATCCGCCGCCACGGCAGGCTGGCAAAGGAGCAGGCATATCAGGAGGATACACAGTCTGTCCTTAAGGATTATATGGCACGCTTCCATGAGGAATGGCAGGACTTTCCCGTAGACGGAGCCCGGTACAGCAGCAGCGGCGATTCGGAGGCTAAGGATCTGGATCTGTTTGGCAAAGGCTCCCTTTATCAGTATATCTGCACGGCAAGCACCATCTGGGGCCAGGATCAGCTGGCCCACTGGCTGGGCCAGGCCGGCAAGGGCCTGGCCGCGGATTCTGCCGCAGCCCTTTCCCGGGAAATCAGAAGCCGCCAGCAGGCAGTGGCAGAGCTGGCCCAAAAGCCTGCCCTCTGCATGGAGCTTGAGATTGGCGCAAGGCCCCTGCGGAGCATTTCCTATGAGGAATCCAACGCAATCATGGAGCATTTTTTTCATGCGCTGCAGGCAAAAAGCCATGCTCCTCTGATTTGCCGGATACTCATCCGGCTGTTCCCCCTCCTTACGCTGGCCTTTTTGTTTTCCGCTCTGCTTGGCGTCTACAGACCTGTGACCCTGCCGCTTTTCTCCATTTTTGCATTTGCCCAGTTTCTGACTGCCCTTTTGGGGTTTTCCAGAAACAATCAGGCATTGTCCCCTATCTATCAGATGAACCGGACCATTGCCCCTTATCGAAACTTATTCCGGCTGCTGGAGGGGGAGCATTTTGACAGCCCTTATCTTGCAGCCCTGCAGGAGATATTGTTGGAAAACGGCCCTGCCTCCGCTGCATTGCAAGAGCTGGAATCCCTTGCCGGCTCTGTATGCATACGCCACAATGTCTATGCATTCCTGATCTGCAACAGCCTGTTCCTGTACGATTATCACTGCATGGAACGATACGGCGTATGGAAGGAGCGCTACCGGGACAGCATCCGGCCCTGGCTGACGGCACTGGGGGAGGCCGAAGCCTTAATAAGCCTAAGCGTAATCTCCCACACACGGGCCTGCCATTGCCTGCCTGTGATCGTGGATTCCAGACATCCTGTATTAGCAGTCTCCGATATCCGCCATCCTCTGTTGCGGGAGGAGGCAGCCGCAGGCATTGATATTGATCTGGCCCATCCCGTCTGCATCATAACAGGCTCCAACATGTCCGGAAAGACCACCTTTTTGCGCAGCATAGGGATCAATCTGGCCCTGGCCTATGCCGGCGGGTTCTGCACTGCCGCAGACATGCGCATCTCTCTTATGGAGCTATGTACCTCCATACGCACGGAGGATAATGTGAATGAGGGAATTTCCACCTTTTATGCAGAGCTTCTGCGCATCAAGCAGATGATAGAGGTCAGCCGAAAAAAGATCCCCATGATTTCCCTGATTGACGAGATCTATAAGGGAACGAATTCCAGAGACCGGATCTACGCGGCAAAGGAAACCATCCGGGCGCTGTCAAGGCCCTATGGATTCACACTGGTCACTACCCATGATTTTGAACTGTGCGATCTGGAGCATGACGGGGACATAGATGCCAGGAATTATTATTTTACGGAGCATTATAAGGAAAACCGCATCCTCTTTGATTACAAATTAAGAGAAGGGCGCTGCACCACCACAAATGCGCGGTATCTGCTGCGCATGGCAGGAATCCTGGAATAATAGGGGTCAAAAAACCTTTTGACCCCTACAACAATATAATTACCTTCCTTCAAAATCATAAACCTGCGAGAACTGATCCAGTTTTTCCACCGTAAATTGATGGGATACAATCAACACGGTTCGATCCTCTATTTTCAATAACAGATCCTCTATTTTCCTTGCTGTTTCCTCATCCAGATTGGCCAATGGCTCATCGAAAATAATTACGTCCGTATTTCGCAGCAGCGCCCGTCCAAGACAGATCCGCTTCTTCTCCCCTCCGAAAAAATTGGATCCATTCTCGGAAACAATAGAATCCAGGGCCTTTGCATTTGCATACTTATCCAATCCAAGGTCAGAAAGCAGCTGCATCAGCTTTTCGTCTGCGATATCGCGATACATGGTCAGGTTGTTCCGCAGGGTATCGTGAAAAAGCACCGCCTCCTGCCGGACCACTGTCACACAATCATAGGTGCTCTCATAGCGCTCTATGGGCGCCCCGTCAACCGTAAGTCTGCCGCTGTCCACATCATAATAGCGCAGCAGCAGATTGACTACCGTTGTTTTGCCGCAGCCACTGGATCCTTTCAGCAGATAGCGCTTTCCCTTCTGCAGGGTAAAATGAAAGCTCTTAAGCACAGGGTTCTGGCCGTCATAAGAAAATGCTGCATCCCAAAAGCGAATCTCTGATTTCAATTCCCGCAGGCAGCATTCCGGCTGGGGCTCTTGGGAAGCTTCCAGGAATTTGTCCATAGATTCACAGGCCGGTTTAATTGCTACTTGCGTATACCAAAACGATAAAATAGGACAAATAAGAAATCAATGTGGTCATAAGCTGTGATATTGCGCCGAGCTGCCGGTCCTTCTGCATCTTTTCCATGGCCCTATTGCTGCTCTCCGTAAATATTTCCATGATTTTCCTCTCCATGGAAAAATTCTTGATAATCTCAAAGCCTGCCAGCCAGTCATTGACCTTTGCCAGATTACGTTCCACTGCCTGTAAATATTCTGTCTGTGTTTTCTGCAGCTGCTTTTCAATCAGCTTCGGAACATAGAGGGGCGTGGTCAATAATACCAGGGTTATAATTGCAATCCGATAATCAAGGCAAAGGAGTGCGATACTTACAAATACTATTTTTATTAAAATATCCCAGAATACCGGCAGCATGGAAAAATGCAGCGACCGAATGGTATCTGCTTCGTTTGTATATTTTGCAATATATTCGCCTGTCTGCTTATCCTTGAACTCTACATAGCTTCTCCTCAGTATGCGCTCAAAAATATCATGCTTTAAACACCTGGTACAGCCAACAATATACCTTGCACTAAATTGATTGTACATAAAATAAAAGGAAACCTCGCCCAGGATAAACGCAAACAGGAGCACTGCATATTTCACCGTCGTCTGCCCTTCTCCCTGAATGGCATAATCCAATACGTCGCCTTTGAAAAATTGCATCGTCACTGCAAATAAATTGCTGATCAGAATGCACAACCATGCTGCTGCAAACCATACTCTGTTTTTCTTTTTATATTTTTTTAACATATATATTTCCTCCAATTCCTATAAAACAAAAAACAGACTCAGATAACCATCGGCTTCTGAGTCTGCAAACTACACCAAAATAAATAGGAAATATCCCAAAGGATTCCCCTACTTCCACGTAGATAAATAAGCATAACAAATAAGCCTGATATATATCTTCAGGTAAGCAATTCTAATTCATTTCAATCGCTTCATTTGTCCTGCTACTTATCTTAAACGTACCATATAATTATTTCTCCAATCATCTTATGATGGAACTATCATAGCATTCTTCCGCTAAATTGTCAAACAATGAATCCTTTCATTTTCCACCTCCGCAGAGTCCGGCTACAGGCTTCTGCTGCCTTTACTGATGCCCCCCTTTGATAATCGGGGAAAGAGGTTTATAGATCAGCAGTGTAATGATCACGCTGAACAGCCCCTTCACAAAATTAAATGGCATATTAAATACCACAATGCTCTCCAGAATACTGTCCACCCCTGAAAAAATCGCCTGGTATGCCGCCAGGATCGTCTCCTTTGGCATAAAATTGTAGTACACGGGATATGTAATAAAATAGTTGACCGCAATGCTTAAGACCGCCATCAGCGCCGCCCCCAGCAGGGAGCCCCAGACTGCTGCCTTCTTGCCCTTCCATTTCTTATATACCAATCCTGCCGGCAGCACAAAGCAGGCGCCCAGTATGAAATTGGACAGCTCTCCCGCCCCGCCGGTACTGGTCATAAACAGGTGCAGAAGGTTCTTGATCAGGCAGATCACAACCCCGCTGACAGGCCCCATGGCAAAGGCCCCAATCAGAGCCGGCAGCTCCGACAGATCCATCTTGATAAAGGCCGGCATAATCGGCACGGAAAAATCAAGAAACATCAAAATAAATGCAACTGCCGAAAGCATGGCTGTCATAGTCATCTTGCGCACATTCACACTCATTCTCCTGTTTGCCCCGGCCATTGTGCCTGCCTTGTTTGTTGCAGCATTTCCTGCATTTGTCCTTACATTACTCATACTCACACGCTCCTTTTTTGTTCTGCCTCGGTGGAGATGACCGACACACCTTTCCTATGAAAGAATAAAACGCCCCGGAAATGAATTCCGGGGCGCACGATTCTGCATACGGTAATGAAATGTCATCTTCTCTCATCCAGACTGTACTGTCGGTTTTGGATTCTCACCAAATCAACGGCCATGGGCCGGTCACGGACTTGTTCAGAAGCTCTCTGATCAGCTGTTCTGACATCACCGTCGGTCGGGAATCTCTCCGGCTGTCTGCCGAAAATCACCCTGCCCCGAAGAACTGTTATTTTGTTTACGCTGTTCATTATAATCACTTTTTTTCTTATTGTCAAGCCTTAAAATCCGTATAAATCTTCCCAGGCCTTGATCCCCCCGATTACCGTAAAAACCTCATAACCGCTTTCGCTCATCCGCCGCGCTGCCTTCAGGCTGACGCCTCCCCGCTCGCAATACAGAATATAACGATAGCCATGCTCCAGGCGTCCTTCCGGCTGAAAGTTCTCCTCATAGGGAACATTCATGGCCCCCTCCAAATGGTACTGGTCATACTCTTCCCGGCTGCGCAGATCCACCAGCCTGGTTCCCGGCCTTTGCAGGTATCCTTCCACCTCTCTGATGCTGATTGCCCGAACACTCATGGGCGCTGCTCCTTTCCTGAACACTCTAAAAATGCACTTTTTTTATTGAAAAAACAGATTGCAGTTGATTCCTGCAATCTGTTCTTATACATATCATATGATGTTTTTCTATTTTTGCATCTTGTCAACTAATAATTACAGTTGCTTCCGCTCTTGTTGCTGGCCTTGTTCTGGGTGCTGTTCTGAGAGTTGCTGTTCTGGGTATTGCTGTTCTGAGAGTTGCTGTTCTGGGAGTTGCTGTTCTGAGAATAGCTGTTCTGAGAATAGCTGTTCTGGGTATGCGTATTCTGCGCATTGCTGTTCTGGGAATTGTTTGCATTGGTGCTCTTGTTCTGAGAATTGGTATTCTTTGCCATGATTCATTACCTCCTAAGATTTGTTGCCTTTCAGCATAAATATTATCTGAAATATTTTATATTTTATTCAAAATAATCAACGATTTTTTGATTGCAATTTTTTCTAAAATATATTATAATTGGAGCGTAAATCGAATTTCGGCATTTTCGGGATTCATTTACAAGTTATACCCCTTATTAATTATTTATACTCCCCTCATAAGAAAGACCATTGGCTCCCCCAATGGTCTTTCTTCCTTTTATCTATGATTTACAGGCTATGATTTACAGATTATAAAAATCCCGGTTGCCCTGCAGCTCCTTGGTAATCTGGCCTCCCTTTTTCTTATAACGGTCATAGAGCATATCCAGACGCTTGGCCGCACGGTCTGCCATCATTTCAAACTTCTCGAACATATCGCGGTACATGGGATTGATCTTCAATTCCTGCCGGATCTTCTTGGAGAAGGGGCAGTATCGGAACAAAATATCACGAGACACCTTATTCACCCGGAAGCTTCCCTTTGCCTCATAATTAATCCAGCTCTGGTAATCCTTGACAAATACCTCGCGGAAATTGTTTTTGGACTTCTGGAGGGCATTCTTCACCTTCTCCTTGGCATCCGCAGACAATTCATGATTCTTGCGGTAATACTGGATAAAATCACTGTACTCTGAGGTCAGGGACGGCTCTGTCACATCATTCCAGCGTACGCCCTGAATCTTCCGGCAGATCTCCCAGCGGTAACGCCCTGCGATCTCGATCATCATCTCCATGATATTTGCCACTGTCATGATGGGGAAGATGAAACGGGCCGGCGTATCACGCTTGATCCCGGAGGTCTCCTGCCACATCATGGCGCGGCTCCCGGCATTGGGCATCAGAATGGTAATGGGCAGTACTTCCTTTTGCAGCATTTCCATATTAATATCGCGGGCTGAATCCGAAAATACAATCTGGCGGTAAAAAATGGAGAAATCAATGCCTCTGATATAATTCATGGCAGACCTGAGCTTTTCCGTCGTTACCAGCATGTTATCTACGGAATTAATGATATCATCCTCGCAGAGCACCGGGCAGTAGGAGGTGATCTTGCCATAAGTCATGCGGTTGTTGGCCATGAACATATTATCAATCTCAAATTCCACCTTTTTCCATTTGTCGTTCAAAAGCTCCTGCTCCTCCTTGGCAGAAATTGAGCCAGACTTCTTCTGGTCTGCCAAAAAGGCCGGATAGTCCATATCAAACTCATTTTTGGAGGGTTCGTTTTTGCCATTGTAAATGCTGCAGAGCCACTCATAAATGGTATATATATTGGAGGAATTGCATTGATCCAGCTTCTCGGTGAGCATATGCAGGCCTCTTGTGGCCTCCTCTCCTGCCAGCTGGGGATCCAGGAAGCCAAAATTGAACAGCATCATCACACTGGCCGGAACAGGCCCCCCTGCCAGGCTCTTCTGAAGCGCCTTTTTATAGAGGTCAAAAAAGCCGCTGGTCAGCCGTTTGCGCAGGCTCCGCAGATCGTCGCTGCTGGAAAACTTATCCGTAACCTGGCCATAGGCCCTAAGGTCTTCCCGCAGATTCTTTGCTGCATCCCCGGTATATTCCGCATACGCGAGAATCTCCTCCAGATAATCCACCTCATCCTGGGAGAACTCCTCCCAGGCATTGGCCTGACTGCTCTTGGTAAAATCATATTTTTCATAGGTGCTGAACATACGGTTCAGCCATTCCGGATGATAGAGGCCGCTCTCCCTGGCATAGCTCTGAATCTGCGCAATCTGCTCCTTCAGAGCAGAGATATCTCCCCCCGCGTCGCTGACCTTCACTGCCAGGTCAAAATAGCGGTGGTACAGATCATCTTCGCTCTCATCCAAAAGAAGCTCCTTCTGCAGCTCCAGGTAATCCTTCAGGTCCGCGATCATCTCCATGGCCTTAATGGTCCACACGTCTCCATTGAGGAGCTCCCCTACGCACATCGCAAGGTCACGCTTCAAAAACTCCTCCATGGCCTTAAGATTCATGGAAGAAAAACGCTGGTAGAATACGGTAATGTAATCGCTGATCTGGTATTTGGGCGAATAGGGCTCCGCTATCTCCATCTTGCCAAACTCATGAATGGGAATACGGCTGGATTCACAGCTCTTGCTGTACTCTCCGTACATTTTCGTCAGGAACCCATAATAATTTCTTGCCTGCTGACAATAATTCCGGAAGCGTCTTAGAGTCGTAAAGGTATGCCGCACAGCCGACATCACGAATACGCTGATATATTTCTCATCCTCCTTGAAAATCTTCACAAAATCCTCTGGCCCGTGGTAATCCCAGGCATACAGCTTGCACTCTGTCATTGCTGTAAAATCGCTAAGATACGTCTCCGAGCTGCAGGAGGAAAAGCCTACCAGGCTCCCCGGCTCCAGATCCCACGCATCCTTCCGGTTGCTTCCCCGTACGGTTCCCGAAAGCAACATATACAGGCTGTTCACCCGATCTCCCTTCTGTATAAACTTCTCTCCTTGCGCTATTGTTATTGTTTTCATTCCAACCTCCAACTATTCCGATTATTCCGATTCCTTTTAGCGTCTCTTTCCCAGAAAAAAGGATAGCACGAACAAAGCTAATACAATGGTCAGTACAATGGGCAGCAAAAATGCCAGAACATGCCCGACAACCACCACAAGCAAAATTGCAATAATGATGAACAGGACTCTTCCATACCAGCTGTTCCACCGAAAGCCGCTCTTCTGCTCCTTCTGGCTCTGGCGCCCCGTCTCCTCCGCCCTGCCGGAAGTATCCGTCATTGCCAGCGTCTTTGCGATCAGCCTGGGATCTCCCAGCAGCTCTATCACCTGCTCTTCTGTCCGACCTTTGCGGGCCTCCTCCATGATATAGTTGTCATAGTAGCCCAGATGCTCGTTGATCTTCTCCTGGGGGATCGTCCCCTGCAGTGCAATACGCAGCTGTTCTATGAATTCCTGCCTTGTCATATGAATCTCCTTTATACTGTTCTCATGGCTCCCCGCTAGAACGTGTTTGAAAATTGATACCGCAAAGTAGGGCGCGCAGATAGCGGAAATGAATTTTCAAACACGCTCTAATGCTCATTGTATCACAATATAATTCTTTTTTCAATTCCCAGACTGGAGACAAACGCAGAGAATAGCCCCCATGGTCCTTTCTTCCACTCCTTTTAAGTTGCAGAACCGGACCCCACGCTGATCTGTTTGGAACATATCTGCAGTTTTCCGGAAGGCTGGCGGGCGGAACGATCGACGGGCGGAACGATCGACGGGCGGAGCTGATCGGCGGGCTGCGGAGGGGATAGGCAGAAAGAGCAGGCGGCAGGATAACACCTGCCGCCATTTTTGTGAACATATCATACGATATCGGTTAATCTCCATCTCGGTTAATAGAGCTCCGCAATTCTTGTAATTGCCACATAGAGCTCGGATATCTTGTACCAGGTCCTATAATCAATAATCCCAGTCACCGGAAGGCCGAAGGTAGACTGGAACGCCCGCACAGCCCCCTCTGTGGCCGGCCCGTAATTCCCGTCTGCCGCAATCCGCGGGATGGCGGAATATACCTGGGCAATGCGGTCCAGCTGCTCCTGGATCTGACGCACCTTATCCCCGCTGGATCCCACTGCAAGATTCTCCCGGGGCCAGGAGGCCGGGATGCCGGAAATCTCCTCCGCTTCATTGATGTACATGCTGCTGCCATAGTAGTAACGCAGGATCTCAATGGCAGAACTTCCCTGATCTCCCAGGTATTTGGAGCCCCATTGGCTCATCCAATTCGGGCATGACACCCGCTCCCCATCACAGTACTGGGTCAGAATCGGCTGCTTCACATTGGGCCTTGAGAGGTAATTGGCAAATATTTCATCCACAATCAGGGAAATATTGCTGAATATATTTCTTCCGTATATCCACTTATGGTCGTATGCAGTAGAGGAGGTAATGGTAAAATCATACCCCTTGTTCCGATACCATTCCGTGTAGACCCGATTCAGGGTAAAGGACATGATCGCAAGGATATTCGCCCGAATGGTGGCATCCGGCCAGGTGGAATAGATCTCGCTGGAGGCCACATTTTTGATGTAATCCCGATACCGCACATAGTAATCTTGGGCCGTGCTGTCCCTGGGAACGCCGTCATGCACCACCACATATTCCGGCACCACCACACGGCTTAAGACGATTTCCCCGGACTCATTGACCGGCTTGATCTCTGCCTCCGCGATCTTGGGCGGATAATCCCCGAACAGGGTATTGGCCGGGATCACAATATTGCGCAGAGGCTCCGACACATTGGCCAGAGGCCGCAGCCTTACATCCTGCAGCGCCGTCTCCCCGGCAAAAACCTCCACACCGTCAATATCCACCGGCTGGAAGCCCTCCGCCTCCACCCGCACGTTATATTCTGCATAGGGCTGGGGCTGATCCGGTTCCATGCTGTACTCCAAGGGAGGCGTCGCCAGCTCCACCTGCTCCGCATGGCCGGAGGCATCTGTGGACAGCTGTTCAATGGCGCTTACCGGATCTCCGCTGTAGGAAATGGTAACCCTGGCATTTTCAATGGGCAACGCCCCGGTGACGCTCTCCACCTGTACCCTGAGGCTGCCCCGGTCTGCTGCTTCTGTCTGGGTATAATGTATACTCTGTCTTGGCATATGCACCTCATGTATTTGCAGTTGTAAATACTATATGCACAAACAGCGAAAATGTGAATTGCTTCTATCAGATCAAGCAGATCAAGCAAGATTAAGCAGGATCAAGCAAGATTAAGCAGGATCAAGCAAGATCAAGCAAAATCAAGCAGGATCAAGCGAAATAACGTGAGATAAAACGTGACAAAACCCAGCCTACAGCACCGACACATTCTCCAGGAGGCGGTAATGAATCATATAATGCCCATAGCTCCGTTTCCTGAAATCCACGTCAATCCGGGAGGCAATCTCCGGCACATTCTCAACCTCTGCCCCCACGCACAGCAGAAGATACTGGTTTGCATTGTATTTCACATAGACATCGCCTGCACGCAGATTGGTCCGGAATGCCTCCTGGAGCTTTTTCCCCTGCTTTTCGCTTTTTTTCTGGCTGTCCACCGGGTGGCCGTCGGCATTCTGAATGGTACACAGCAGCAGCACAAAGGGAATGGCCTGCCGCCGCTCGATCCGCTTCAAGATCTGGTACTGCTCCACAAATCCGGGCAGAGAGCAAAAATATGCCCCCTGAGGCAGCTTTTCCTCCTGCAGAAACATGGTGATCCGCTCCCGGGCGCCGCCGGATGCCTGGATCCGCCGCCCAATCTCCTGAAGCTGCTCCAGCATTCCCTTTGGCGCAGAATCCCCCATGGCTCCCATCCGCTCCACGGCCGCCATATAGACTTGGGAAGCATCCTGGAGCCTGCCCTGGGCAACCAGGCTGTCGATCTGCCAGGACAGCCATTCCCCGATGGGCTCAATCTCAATGGCCCGCCGGGAAAAATAGGCAATGCTGACATAGTCTCCCGCATCCTTCAAATGCTCCAGCAAAAAACGAAGCATTTGAAAATATTTCTTCTGATACTGCTGATTCTTCTCAATCACCCACAGCTCATTGGAGAGCTGAGGCAGCAGGTCTCCCTGGTAAAGCCGGCAGGCAGTCTCACTCAGCTCCAGCTTCCTGGCAGTATCTGTTTCCTCAAGAAATGCATCCGACGTCTGCTCAAAGCTCCAGGCATCGGATTCAACCTCCACCGGCCCCTCAAACCGGATAGCCCCATCCTCAATCACAAGATACTTCCCTGGGGGAAGGGGCGACGATTCCAGGTATTTGCGGAGACGGAACATGGTATTATTGAAGCTGGCATTGGGATCCTCCACCTCGCCCATCTCGTAAATCCGGTCTATAATGGCACGTTTGCTGAAATTCTCCCCCGGCCTTGTCATAAGTATCTGAAACAGCTGTCCGAATTTTGAATTGGCATGCTTCCCGAAGGTAAGTACCGCGTCCCCATATTGGGCGACAAATGCGCCAAATAGCCTGACTGTAAGCTTTTTGGTCATGGCACGTATTCTCCTTCCACCTCCAGAATCCTTGCCGGCTGGAGCCTGTAGCAGTGATGGACCAGAAGGCTGCTGTCCCCGGCCCTCTCCAAAAATGCATCCCGCACTCGGTCCGCAATGATATCCGCCATCTGTTCGGTGGTATCAATCACCAACACCAGATATTGGCTGCTGCTGTACTGAGTGTACACATCCCCGATCCGGAGTGTCTTGCGGATATCCTCACCCAGCTGCTCCATCAGTGCATCCTTCTCATGAAGAAGTACGCTCCTTCCCTCCTCGTCCACCACAGTGAACAGAATCACGCATGCCTTCTGGCCGGTCCTCATGATCCCCCGTTCAATAAAACGATAGATTCCCTTAAATGTCTCATAATCCTGGCAAAAGGCTCCCGGCCTGCTGATCTGCTCAATCAGCTCCTGCCGGATCTGCTTGACGTCCCTGCCATAATTATCCTTCTGCCGCCCGGACTGCTCCCTGCTGCCGCTGCGCTCCCTCTGGCGCTCTGCAAGCCTCTCTGCCGCCCGTTCCAGCAGCGCCTGATAGGTGTCGCCGGCCTGCCGGACGGCATAGCCTGACGTCACGGAAAAAACAGCCTCCCCGCCTCTGCCCTTGGCCGGGCGGAAACGCTCTTCCATGCGTCTGGCAAGGTCCTGGGCCTTCTGCTGGTCACGGCAGCCAGGCATAAAAATCACAAATTCATCCCCGCCGATCCTGCCCAGGGTATCTCCCGGCTGAATCATATATCCCAGGGTTTGGGCCATCTGCTTCAGGCATTCATCTCCTGCCAGATGCCCCCATTGGTCATTGATCCGTCTTAGGCGGTCAATATCACACAGAAACAGAGCGCCGCCCTCCTGCATCCCTGCCGTAATTCTGGCTTTGGCAGAAGCCTCATTCCACACACCGGTAAGGCTGTCTGTTCCATTGTCTGCTCTCTTATTTGCATTTGCCGCCTGCTGCTTCCTCTTTCGGGGATTTTCCTTCATTCCTGCATCACAATCCAATCAAAAATCTAACACACCTTCACAGTCCAGCCATAGGGATCCTCTTCCTTGCCCCACTGGATTCCTGTAAGATAATCATAAAGCTTCCTGGTCAGCTCGCCGGTCCGGAACTCATTTACAACGACAGAGTCCTCCCGATATACGAACTCTCCCACCGGAGATACCACAGCTGCCGTACCGGTTCCAAATGCCTCCTCCAGCCTGCCCTCATGGCCGGCCTTCATCAGGTCATCCACAGAAAGCCGCGTTTCATGTACCTTGTAGCCCCAATCCTTCAAAATGCGGATAATGGAATCCCTGGTAACGCCCGGAAGCACGGTTCCCTCGATGGGCGCCGTATAGATCTCGCCCTCAATCTTGAACATGATGTTCATGGTTCCTACCTCTTCCACGTATCTGCGCTCCACGCCATCCAGCCACAGCACCTGGGTACAGCCCTGGGACTCGGCCTTTACCTGGCCCAGAATGGATGCCGCATAGTTGCCGCCGCACTTGGTATAACCGGTTCCGCCCTTCACGGCGCGCACCAGCTCATCCTCCACCAGGATCTTCACCGGGTTTATTCCCTCTGCATAATATGCGCCAACCGGAGAACAGATTACCATGAATTTAAAAGCAGACGCCATATGTACCCCCAGAGCCGACTCTGTTGCAAACATAAAGGGACGGATATACAGAGACGTCTCCGGCTCTGCGGGAACCCAGTCCTTCTCCACCTCTACCAGCGCCTTTACAGCCTCCACAAACATTTCCTCCGGAAATTCCGGCATACAGAGACGCTTGTTGGAATCGATCATCCGCCTTGCATTCATCTCCGGACGGAACAGCTGGATGCTCCCGTCTCCCCTGCGGTATGCCTTCAGACCCTCAAAGGTCTCCTGAGCATAATGCAGTGTCACACAGGCCGGCATTAGCTCAATGGGCCCATGGGGAATAATTCTGGCATCATACCAGCCTCTGTCCTGCTCCCAGTCCATCACAAACATATAGTCTGTCATATATTTGCCAAAGCCCAGCTGTGTCTGATCCGGCTTCTCCTTTAGCTGCTCTCTTTTTTCAAATCTAATCTCCATTTCTTAATTCCTCCAAATCTATCCCCCGCCAAATCTTCATACTGCTTTGGTGAGGCCTTTCTTCATTATATTCCTTTTATTTTGAGTGTCAAGGTTATTCAGGGGTTTTTTCGATAAACTGTCCTGCCGGCGCAGGAGGTACTGATCCCCTCAATGGCCACGGCCCCTCCCCGCACGATCTGCACATGGCGAAACCTGCTTTTGAGAAGATCAATCAGCTCATTGTTCTTCCGCTCTGTCAGCGTGCATTCCAGCAGCACGCTGTCCACACCGATATCCGCCACCTCCACCTGAAACACCTGGGCGATCTGGAATACCTCAGCCTTGTCCGCCACAGTACAGTTCTTGATCTTGGCAAACAGAATCTCCTTCATATGGGCCGCCATATTGGTGAGGTCAATGACCTTGATGACTTCCACCATGCGGTTCAGCTGCTTCTTAATCTGCTCAAAGGTAATATCATCGCTGGTGACGCAGATCGTCATGCGAGACACGGTCTCATCCTCCGTGGTTCCCACGGTCAGGCTCTGAAGGTTGTAGGATTTTCCGGAAAATAGCCCGGACACCTTGGCCAGAACACCCACCTGGTTTTCCACATACAATGCAATCCATCTGTTTTTCATGTTCTGCCCTCCTATTTACTCAAAATCATCTCGCTCATGGGATTGCCGCCCTTTACCATGGGCAAAACAATATCCTCCGTAGCGATCATAAACTCAATGAATGTGGTTACGCTGCTCCTCCTTGCTTCCTCCAGGGCCGGCAGGATCTCCTCCTCACGGAATACCCGGAGCCCCTTTGCCCCGTAGCTCTCTGCCAGCTTCACAAAATCCGGCGTATAGGGCGGACACTGCTCTCCCGGCCCCTTGCATTGGGCCGGGCAGCCCTTCCTGCGTCTCAAGCAGGTAGCCTCATACCGCTTTCCATACCACAGCTGCTGCATCTGCCGCACCATGCCAAGATAATAATTGTTCAAAAGGCACACCACCACCGGGGCCTCCTGCACAATGGATGTTGCCAGCTCCTGAATGTTCATCTGGATTCCGCCGTCCCCGGTGATACAGATCACATCCTTATTGGGATTTGCTATCTTGGCGCCGATGGCTGCCGGCAGCCCAAAGCCCATGGTTCCCAGGCCCCCGGAGGTAATAAACTGCTTGTCCTTATTCAGCTCAATGTATTGGGCAGCCCACATCTGATGCTGGCCCACATCGGTGACCAGAATCCCGCTGTCAAAGGCCTGATTGATGCCCTCCATAATCATCTGGGGTGTCATTCCCCGGTCACGGCGCATCTCCAGGGGGTTCTCCTGATCCCAGCCTGCGATCTCCTCCATCCATTTGGTACACTTCTGGGGCTCCGCCCATTCCAGAAGCTTCTCAATGGCAAGATTGGCATCCGCCACAATGGGGACATCCACCACAACATTCCTGGAAATGGAGGCTGTATCCACATCCACATGGACGATCTTTGCATTGGGCGCAAATTCATTCAGATCCCCGGTAATCCGGTCATTGAAGCGCGTTCCGATGGAAAACAGCACGTCGCACCGGCTCACCGCAATGTTGGCCGCATATTTTCCATGCATGCCGCTGTTCCCGATATACAGGGGATGGTCTGTGGGGATAGCGCCCTTGCCCATAATGGTGGTAACCACCGGGACCTGGGTCTTCTCCACCAGCTCCAGCATCCTATCGTTGGCCCGGGCGATATTGATGCCGCCCCCCAGCAGAAACAGCGGGCGTTTTGCCCCCTTCAGCAGCTTATAGCCCTTCTTCAGCTGCCCGATATGTACGCTCTCATTGGGCTTATAGCCCCGGATATTCACGCTGTCCGGATACTGGCTGGGGCCGGGCTGGGTCTGGATATCCTTGGGAATATCAATGAGCACCGGGCCGGGCTTGCCGGTCCTTGCAATGTGGAAGGCCATCTTGATGATCCTTCCCAGCTCCTTCCGCTCCCGGACCGTAACGCTATATTTTGTAATATTGCGGGTCATGCCCACAATGTCAATCTCCTGGAAGGCATCATTGCCCATGAGGCCTAATGGCACCTGGCCCGTAAAACACACCAGGGGGATGCAGTCATAGTGGGCGTCCGCTAAGGCTGTCAGGGTATTGGTGGCCCCTGGGCCGCTGGTCACAATGCAGACTCCCACCCGGCCGGTGGACTTGGCATAGCCCTCCGCCTCATGGACCAGCCCCTGCTCGTGGCGGGGCAGCACCAGCTCAATGGCCTCCGTCTTGTACAGCTCGTCCAGAATATCCGTCACCATACCGCCGGGATAGGCAAATACGGTATCTACCCCTTCCTCCAGCAGTGCTTTTACAAATAATTTTCTTCCGGTAATATCCATCTCTCTCCCTCTCTTTCCAGCCAATTCCGGTTCTTATTAGCCAATCAGTCCAACACTTTTCAGCAGAAAAATCCAGCCCGTCAGGGTAAAGGCAGCCAGAAGCGTTGTGACTACCACAATGCTCGCCGTCAGTACGCCGTCATTGTTCATATTCTTTGCCATGATATAGCAGCTTGGGGTAGCCGGAGCCGCCAGCATCACCACTATGGCGATGAGCTTCTCTCCGTCAAAGCCCAGAAGGGCTGCAATGGGAATAAATACGGCTGCCTGGAACACCAGCTTGATCAGGGATGCCGCCAGGGTGGGCCGAATCTTGGCCAGGGCCTTACGCCCCTCAAAGCCCGCCCCCATGGCAACCAGGGCCAGGGGCGTAGCCATCTTGGCCATATTCTCCACGGTTTTATTCACAATTGTTGGAAACTGTATATTGCATAAGGATACCACAAGTCCCAGGAAAATTGCAATAATAATTGGATTTTTCAGTATATTGATACAGGCTGCCTTGATTTTTCCAATATCCCTGTCCTCTTCCCCGCCCTGCCCCTCAAAGGTCAGCACGATAACAGAATAAATATTGTACAGCGGCACCGCGCCCACAATCATCAGGGGCCCCATGGCGGATTTGCCATAGATATTCTGGATAAAGGCCAGCCCCATCACCGCGGCGCTGCTTCGGAAGGACGCCTGGACAAAGGCCCCGGTCATAGACTTGTCCTTCATGCATAGTTTTGCCCCGCCCCAGATAGCCCAGAAGCACACGCTGGTGGCAAAGGCGCAGAACAGGACGTATTTCAGATCAAACACCGCCCTGATGTCCACTGCGGAAATGTCCTGAAACAGCAAAAAGGGCAGCGTCACCTTGAAATTAAACTTGTTGCACACAGCCACAAAGCTCTCTGTCAGCATCCCCCGCTGCTTTAAGAACCATCCGATCAGCATCACCAGGAAAATCGGCATTGTGACATTGATGCTGTAAATAAAATTCTCCATGGCCCTTACTTCTTTCCCTCAGCTTTTCCGAACTTTTTTCTCTCATATCGGTAGAAATAATATTCCAGGTCAAAATAGGTCTGTTCCTCGCTGTCAGCAGTGATCTCCCATGCCTCATCCTGGTCCAGGTTGGGAAAATAGGCATCTGCGTCATAGGCATACTCCGTCTTGGTGATATGGGCCACGTCACACAGGGGCAGCAGCTGGCGGTACACGCTCTCCCCGCCAATCACGAAAATATCCTCGCTGGGATACTTCTCAAGCTCCTGCAAAAGAGCCTCCATGGAATGCACCACAATGGCATCCTTCACCTGATAGCCCCTGTCCGCGGTCAGCACGATATTGGTGCGGTTCTTTAGGGGCTGTCCTCCCGGAAAGCTCTCCAGGGTCTTTCTTCCCATCACCACCACCTTTCCTGTGGTGGTCTGACGGAAAAATTTCATATCGTCCGGGATATGCACCAGCAGCTTGTTGTTCTTGCCGATGGCCCAGTTTTTGTCAACATTTGCAATAAGGTTCATAGCTTCCTCCATTCTGCGGGGTCAGAGCCCCTGTCATGCTGCTGCGGGGGATAGGTCCCTGTCCACTGCTGCGGGATCACAGGCCCCCGTCCACTGCTGCGGGATCACAGGCCCCTGTCCACTGCTGCGGGATCACAGGCCCCTGTCACACTGCCACAGGGATATCCTTCACCTGAGGCCCTGTCACATAATTGTCCAGCCGTACATCCTCCCTGGTAAATTGATAAAAATCATGAACCTCCGGATTCAGCCAGAACACCGGAGCCTCATAGGTCTCCCTGGCGATCAGCTCCCGGACAATCGGCACATGGCGGTCATAAATATGGGCATCTGCGATCACATGCACCAGCTCCCCTGCCTCCATGCCGCACACCTGTGCCAGCATATGCAGCAGCACTGCATACTGACAGACATTCCAGTTATTGGCCATCAAAATGTCCTGGGAACGCTGGTTCAAAATGGCATTCAGGGTCAGCCTGTCCGCTCCCGGCCTTGCAGTTACATTAAAGGTCATGCTGTAGGCGCATGGATAAAGGTTCATCTCAGAGAGATCCTGGTGCACATAGAGGTTGGTCATAATCCGGCGGCTGAAGGGATTGTGCTTAAGGTCATAGATCACCCGGTCCACCTGATCCATCATTCCTTCCTTATACTTATGCTTCACCCCCATCTGGTAGCCGTAGGCCTTGCCGATGGAGCCTGTCTCATCCGCCCACTCATCCCAGATGTGGCTGTTCAGATCCTGAATGTTGTTGGATTTCTTCTGCCAGATCCACAGCATCTCGTCCGTACAGCTCTTAATGGCTGTCCTGCGCAGGGTAATGGCCGGGAACTCCCTGGTCAGATCGTAGCGGTTGACAACGCCGAAGCGCTTGATGGTGTAGGCGCTGCTTCCGTCCTCCCATCTGGGGCGCACCTTCTCCCCCTCTGTGCTGGTGCCATTGTCCAGAATATCCTGGCACATATGGATAAAGATCTGATCTGCGTAGCTCATAGAATCCTCCTGATTTTCATTTTGAACAGAACAGCATTCGCCATACTGCTTCTCCTCTTTTTTCATTTCTCATAAAAGAGTTTACCATACTGCCTTAAAAAAGTGAAGCATACCATGACACGAAAAAGAAAAATATAAAAAAATGAAAAAAATTCAAGACATTTTCACAATTATGGTGTATAATCTTTTTTAGTTGCGATCAAATTACAAAATATAGTTCAGATACAAGAGCAACAGAAATTACGTTTTAAGGAGAATAGTACCATGAGCCAGGAAAAAGTAGACCGTTATAAAGAGGAAAAGGCAAACCGCAAGAAGAATATGGCCAAGGCCAAGCGCAACCGCATCCTTACATATATCATCGTGATTGTGGTTGTTGTTCTCATTGCAGCGTGGATTATCTACTCTGCCATCAGCAGTGTCCTTCGGAGCCAGGCTGCCAAACAGACGCCGGTTAATCTGGATGCTGTCTCCAACTATCTGATGGAGCTGAGCGGCTCCGGGACGGATTCGGACGAGACTGACGGAACCTCCGATGACGCGGATTCCGACACTGATGACCAGGCGCAGAATGGCGAGGATTCCGACGCTGAAGGTCAGAATGACGAGGATTCCGACACAGACGGCCAGGCCCCGGACAGCGAGGATTCCAATTCTGACAGTCAGCAGGACAACGAGAATCCCGACTCTGACGACCAGACGCAGAATGACGAGGATTCCGACACAGACGGCCAGGAGTAGGAGGATCCCCTCCGGCAGTGAAGCCAGGAGCAGGATATTACAAGCAAGTAATGAGATATTGACATCTACAGGCATTTTATAAAAACGGAGCGTATCCTTTGTGATACGCTCCGCTTTTTGGAATCCGCTCCTTCCCTTACCGTGAATTCCGCATTGCCTTAAGAATCGCCCCCGGCTTCGGGGTCGCCCCATACAGCAGCACGCCCACCCGGTAAATCTTTGCGGAAAGAACTCCAATCCCAATCACTGACCCAATCAGGATCAGGATAGAAATAACAATCTCATACCAGGGTACTGTACTCATGGCAATCCTGGTAAACATTGCCATCGGGGAGGTGAAGGGCACATAGGAGCACACAAGCATCCCCATATGATCCACCTGGTTCGAGGCCAGGGAAAACATCACCACAAAAAAGGCAATGATAAACAGTATGGTAATAGGCATTACCGACGTATTAATATCCTCCAGCTTGGAGGCAGTGGAGCCAATGGCCCCGTAGAGGAACGCATAGATGAAAAAGCCCAGGATAAAAAATATCACCATATAAGCCAGCAGCATGGGCGGCATGTCGAATATGGAGGAAATCACAAAATTATCCCCCCAGTAATCCCGGTTCATGCTGTAAAACAAGATGGCACAGCCAAATACTGCCACAAGCTGGGCAAGCCCGGCCAGGCAGGAGGCAATGACCTTGCCGAACATCATGGCCGTAGGCTTTGCACTGGTAATCAGCACCTCCATGGTCCGGGAGCTCTTCTCTGTCGCCACATTGGTGGCCACCATCTGGCCATAGAGCAGGATCACCATATAGAGGGCAAATATCATAATATAGGTATACCAGTAATTCTGCCTCTGATCCTTGCCCAGGCTCTCTGCTTCCCCTGTGATCTCCACAGTCATCACCTGTTCCACCTGCTCCGGCGCCATACCGCCCTCCGCCATGGCCCGCATCTGGTACAGCTTCTGCAGCACAGCGCCTGCAATCTCCATATTCGTGTCAAACATGGAGCGGTTCTCCACATAATAGGTATAAGAGGTATCCCCTGTAACATCAAATGCACAGGCCGCCTCCCCGGCAAGGATCTTCTCCCGAAGCGTCTTTACATCCTCCTGGGTGGCCCGTACCTCATATCCTGCAAAGGCCTCCCCAAAAACCCGCTCCAGCTGCTCTGCCCTGCCGGTTCCCGGCTGCTCCTCCTCCAGCTCCGCTGCCCTCACCAGCATAACGGGCAGCGCTCCTCCTGTATCAGCCTCACTGCTGCCGGAGGCAAAGCCCTCCTTCACCCGCGGGAAGAACATCACGCCTGCCAGCAGCAGTACCAGGAAAACCGTTACTCCTACAAAAATTTTATTTTTAAAATAGTACTTCAGCTCAAAGCTTAATATCCTGCGAAACTGTTTCATATTCAGTCCTCCTTCCCGGCATCGCCGGCATATTCTACGAAAATATCATTAAGGGACGGCTCAAATACCCGGATCTCGTCCACATCGTACTGCTCCACCAGCCGCTGCATCATCTGCCGCTTCTCTGTCTCATCCCCCAGACGTACCATCAGCTCTCCACGCTCCAACACAGAGCAGCAGTCTCCCAGGCCGGCCCTGATCCGCTCCGGCTCCTGGGTTCGGACCACCAGACGGTCATGGCTATAAGACCGTTTGATCTCATGGAGATCCCCGTAGAGGGCCACATGACCGTCCTTTAAAATGGCAATCCGGTCACAGAATTCCTCAATATAACTCATCTGATGGCTGGAGAACAGCACCACCTTCCCCTCCTGAATCTGCTCCTTCACAACCTCCTTCAGCAGCATGGCGTTGACCGGGTCAAGGCCGGAAAAGGGCTCATCCAGAATCACAATATCCGGATCATGGGCCAGAGCCGTAATCAGCTGAATCTTCTGCTGGTTGCCCTTGGACAGAGTGTCCAGCCGTTTGTTCCGGTACTCTGCCATTCCAAGCCGCTCCAGCCAGCGGTCCACAGAGGCAGCTGCCGCCTTCCGGCTAAGGCCCTTGAGCTCCGCAAAATAGACAAGCTGATCTGCAATCGCCTTTTTGGGATACAGGCCCCGCTCCTCAGGCAGATAACCGATCTTCAGGCTTTGATAGTTAATGGGAGCCCCGTCCACCAGTACCTGGCCTCTGTCCGCCGGGAATACATCCATCAAAATACGGATGGAGGTGGTTTTCCCCGCACCGTTTCTCCCCAGAAGACCAAAGGCCTTCCCGCCCTCTGCCGTTAGGGATATCCCGGTAAGCACCCTCTTTTCCCCGAAGGATTTTTCAATATCACGTAGTTCCAACTGCATCATTCATTTCCTTCCTTTCTAAATTCAATATCTAATCAATATCTATAATCCATTTTTGGTCAATTCCGTATTTTAAAGGTTTTCGGCGCCAGCCGGTACACCAGAATGCTGGCCACAGCACAGTACAGCACACAGAATGCAATCGTCAAAAAACCAAAAAACAGCGTAGGCATTTCTATGCGCATCATTAGGTAGCAGACCACATAGGTGGCCCATGTGATCAGCTGATACGTTCCGCTCTTCAGCTCTGTCCCCGCATTGTAGGGCTGCAGCAGATAATACAGCGTCAGATAATGGACCGAAAAAAATACGCTAAGGCAGAGAACCGACACCACCAGCACCACATAATTGATCGGCTGATCCGTGCCGCCGGAGGCATAAAGCAGCGCTGCAAGCCCTGCCCCCACCACAGCAGCCGGCAGCAGATTCACCTTGACAATCTCCGCAAGCCTGATCCAGAACAGCTTTAGGATAAACCTGGGATTTTTGTAAAAGGAATAGGTGAGCAGGCTGTGATCGCAATTTACAAACAGCGCCCTGGTAAAGCCGGTGCCCCGGTTGATCAGATACATCACAAAAACAAAATACGGCAGGGAATGCATCATGACCTCATTCACCTTTTCCCGCAGCTGGGGCACAAAAGAAAAAGCAATCAGCACCGCTGCCGCCACGGCAAGGGCTGCAGCCGAAAGCTTTAACGCTGCCTGCCAGAGAATCCGTTTGTGCCGCTTGATAAACAGCTCATTGAGATAAGCAAATCCTTTTCGGCTGCTGGAAATCCCCTGCTCTGAGCTGATATTCTTATAGCTCTGTTCCCGCTGCAGCTTTACCACGGCACTTTTATCCATCTGTGTGGACAGACATTCCTTCAAAAGCTCCTGGTACATGGCTCGAAAACTGCAAAACCTAAGGATGCGCCAAAGGGACGGCCCTCCCAGAACCACCCACAAACCCATCACGCCAAGGGATACCTGTAAGGGGAGCCGAATCCCTGCCGCCGGAAGACCATAGGCAGCTGCCATCAGAAGCATCAGCAGCACCCAAATCCATTTGTCCAGCTGATTCTCATTTCGTACCCTGCCGGCCCGCTCATAATCCCACAGGCAAATAGCTGCCACCGTCAGCTTGCTTCCCGCGGCAAACAGGGGAATCAGCAGGCACTGCCAGGCCGGCAGCCCATAGCCAAGGCCAAAGAGCAGCCCAAAGGCCGCAAAGCCCAGCAGCAATTTTGCCAGGGCGTAGGCATAATGAACCAGGGCATACTCCCTGGCATCCATCCCCAGCAGAATCACCCCGTAATATTTATCCTTGGTGGGATTCAGCAAATAGGTATTGAGAATGGCTCCTATGAGCGTCAGAATCACCAGCAAATGCAAAAACAGCTCTCCCTTTGCGCCGTCCGAAGGCTTATAGAGAGCCAGCGCCCCTGCCAGCATCAGCAGGAAATATATATATTTCCCCAGAAAGGCCGATACAAGCTCCCACAGGACAGACAGTACATTGGCAAAAATTTTAAATCCCCGTATTTGGTAAACTGTTTCCGGAATGAGCTTTTTGATCAGAGGGATCTGCCTGATGGCATAGAGGATGCTGTTGACACGATATGCATTTTTAAGAGAAAACGAAATACGCAATGTCCTAATCATCCTTTTCCTCCCGCAGCGCCTCTATGATCTTCTCCTTGAAGGCCTGGCTGTCCAGGTTGGATTTGTCCACCTTCTCCAGCTCCCCATGGTTCAGCAGCACGATCTCATCACAGAGATCCAGGGCCAAATCCATGATGTGGGTGGAAACAATGATGATCCTGTCCCTTTTCAGGGAGCGCAGCAGCTGCTTCATCTCCTCGGCCACCACCACATCCAGGGAGGTCAAGGGCTCGTCCAGCAGCAGCAGATTGGGCTGGGCAATAATATTGATCAGCATCTGCATTTTATTCTTCATACCATGAGAATAATCCTTCAGTAAGCGGTTCTGATCCTCCGGACGGATTCCCATCATTTCAAAATAACGATCCATGGCTTTTGGCTCCTGGATGTCTCCCTCATGGATGTCCAGAAAAAATTTCAGGAACTCCCGCCCGGTCAAAAACTCCGGCACCGTAGGCGTGGAAAGCACATACCCGATATCCTCAGGCTTTGCCCTGCACCGTTTTGGCCCCTCCGGCTCTTCCCTGTGCCCTTTTGGCCCCTCCGGCTCTTCCCCGGGCAGCCCTGCTTCCTCCGGGATCCCGCTCTGGGACTGCCCGGCCTGTGCCCCGCTGAAATAGAAGTCCCCGCTGTCAAACCGGAGATCCCCATTGATGCAGTTGAAGAGGGTGGTCTTGCCCGCCCCGTTGCGCCCAAGCAGGCCGTAGATCTTCCCCGCTTCGAAGGTAAAATCAATATCCCGCAGTACCTGCTTACTCTCATAGTTCTTTGACAAATGTTCAATCGTAAACCTCATGCTGTCTCCTTCCATAGCTGAACCTTTGCTTTTGATTTGCAATACCGTTCTATTTTATCATATGGGAAGGGCGAATAGAAGAAAAAAATTTATTAAGCTATGTATTCGGATTTATCTCTTTGCAAAAGCATCTGCGAAATCTCCTCCACGCCTTGGAAGGGGCCTGCCAGACCGCATCTGACAAAGCCCCTTCCCATTCCCGTATTTCTTATTTTACTGCTGATTTTCCGGCCTTGCCTTCTCCAGCGCACTGTCAATGGCCTTCAGCAAAACCATGGAGGTATATTGATTATCCTCTGCACATGTAATATTCTCTGTGGACTGCTTCTCATAGACCTGCTGGCTGATACTGTCAAGAGCCGGCTGCATCAGCGGATACATAGCCGCCACCGTCTCGTCCAGATTGACCAGCGAAATGGCGTTAATCCGGTTGTTATCTATCACCACCTCCACGTCAATGGCGCTGTCGTTAAATTGTACGGATGAGGTATACACACCTGATATGTACTGCATGGTCTCCTCTGCTTCCTTCTTTTTATCCGGCAGGAACATAAAGATCAGAAGCAGGAGCAAAAATATTCCCAAGGCCGCGAATATCACCGTGTATACCAATTCCTTCATATGGAGAACCACAATTTTTGTTCGGGAGCTCAAAGGGCGCCTCCTGCATTTTCACTTGATTTAATGTATGCCAAAGCAGGCGGATATATGCGAAAAAATCCCTCAAAAAATTTTTAAAAAAATTTTCGTTTTTCTATTGACAAATATACTTTCATGTTGTATTATTAATAAGTCGTTTGACAGTAATACTTACGCGCGAGTGGCTCAGTTGGTGGAGCACGACCTTGCCAAGGTCGGGGCCGCGGGTTCGAGTCCCGTCTCGCGCTCTTTGAAAATTGGCGGAAACGTTGATACATACAGCGTTTCCGTTTTTTTGTGTCTGCAAATTTGAAGACAGTCTATAAAGCCTGTGATATAAGGTTATATGTCTCTGATTCTGTTAATGGGTTGTATACGTATCCTAGCGTGGTTGACAAACTGCTGTGACCGAGCATTTCCCGGATGCAATCTAAAGGTACACTGTTTGTATTGAGCATACTTGCATAGGTTTTTCGCATTTTATGCGTGCTTTTTGTAGCTGTTCCTTCACGCTCCGCATATTTTTCAAGTACATAGGCAATCTGCCGGGCGGTAATTCGTTCCCCATTCCGCATTAAGATATAGCTACCTTGTTTTGGAATTTTGTTCAAAATAGATATCGCTTTTGGGACAAGTACCACATAACGGTCACGATTAGTTTTTGTATGTAATAATATGTACCACAACAGCATTGATATAACCACCTTTGATGGGTATCTTTTGCGGATTGACTGTAATAAAGCTGAAGATGGGTTGAGGACTACTCCTTGCTCGCAATGTGCCTTAGATGCACTGGCAATAGATGAACCGCTTGAATATGCTCGTTAGCACTCGATGGCAACTTGCAAATGTGGATTAATGTAGCGGATTCATTAGAACTGTGGTAGATTTCATGAAAACCCACAAAATCAGGGCTGATTTTGGAGTCACAAATTAGCCCTGAAAACGCAAAAAATTTCTATATCTCACTATTTTTGTCATGTTCTTCATCAAGCCATTCTTTTAACTTTCGTTGCAATACTTTTTTGTCCGGCAGATATAATTCGTACTCTTTTGCATAAATATTGGCATCTTCCGGCAATGTCAAGTCAACCAGTGCTTCATCACTTTTTTTGCAAAGCAGAATGCCGATTGTTGGATTTTCTCCTTCTATTCTTTCATAACGGTCATAATAATTGACATACATCTGCATTTGTCCTAAATCCTGATGAGTAAGCTCATCTACCTTAAAATCAATAAGCACATAACACCGCAATAAGCGGTTATATAGAATTAAATCAACATAAAAATTTTTGTCATGGAACGTAAAACGCTTCTGACGCTGTTCAAATAAAAAGCCTTTCCCCAATTCCAATAAAAATTTCTGCATTTTGTCAATGACTGCCGATTCCAAATCACTTTCATGGTAAGATGCCTTATCCTCCAATCCAGCAAACTCAAGAATATATGGCGTATGTAAAATATCCTCTGGCTTTTGCGGTACTGCGCCCTCATTTGCCAATCGCAGTACATCATCTTTATTCCTGCTTAAAGCAAGCCTTTCATAAAGGCTGGAATGATACTGCCTTTTTAAAGTAGATACATTCCAGCCGGAACGTATCGCTTCTTTTTCATAAAAATCTCTCTCCTCTTTATCTTCAATGCGCATAAGTACCTGATAATGCGTCCAACTCAGTTTAAATGGCAATTTGGAATACACTATGTCCAATTGTCCAATTCCCGATTGGACAATTCCGATTCCTTGTCCCAATTGTCCAATCTGTGATTGGATAATTTCATTTTCTCTATCTTTATAAGTCATGTAGAACTGTCTCATTCCCGCAACATTACTTCTAGAAAAACCTCTTCCATATTCTTCTGTAAGATATGCGGATAAATTATCAATCAGCTCTTTAGATTTTTGAAATAAAGACGTAAATTCCATATCGTTTATTATGTCCGTTTTTTTATTATCCACAAATCCGCCTCCAATAATAATTTTATGTAGTCTCCAGCACCATTTGAGCCCATTTGTCCGAGCGCATTTGCTCCCGCAACACCAACTTCGGCTTGCTTTTCAACTTGAAAAGCGCCAATGTTTACAGACTGAGTTTGCTTGTGCTGGGCGTACTGCCCTTCTTCACGCTGAATGCGAAGCGTTTCCTCATAATGTTCGGCTTCTATTCGTTGCTTTGCGGCAATATCCTTGACCTTTGCTTCAGTTTCAGCTTTTACAGTTGCAGTGGCAACATCCTTTGTTACTGCCATAAGTTGCCTATTATTATCAAAAATTCATACAAATCCTCTCTAGTATTTGGTATGGGAAAATTTCTTATCAGAGCAATTTTTTGTTTTTCCTTTTCTTTTATTTCGTTAGAATTATTATGTTTTTTTAGCCGTACATTATTATCAGGTTGTAAATCAATGGCCTCTAACTTAGCAAACAGTTCACTAAGTGCCTGATTAGAACGTGCTCCTCGCAATTCATATCCACATGTTGGACACTTCAATATAAATGCATCCCAAATTTCCCCACAAGACGGACATTTTATGATTTTCCCTGCATATTCTTGTTGCCGTTCAGAATATGTGGGGTCACTATTTTGAGGAACTTCAACCGATTTTCAACTTTCTGCAAATTATTTATTACCTGTATAGGACTGCCACAACTTTGACAAAAATTCGCTTCATTATTATTTTTAGTGCCACATTTCGGGCAAAATTTAACATTTGGAACATTTATAGATTCATTCACTTCAGTTGCTTTTTCTCTGGCGGTCATGCTATATGTACTTTCTGCATTCCCATTATTATCCTCTGCCTTTAAAGGTACATTTTTCCTATTTTCTATTACAGCACGCTTTATAGCGTTTTCCCATTGCAAATATACACTTTTAGGAATATCTTCCCCTAAAGAATATAAATAGTCCGTCCCATCATTGAAAAAAATATGCAGTGCCACATCAAACTCATCGTCCTTCACAACGCTGACCTGAATTTCACCATTATAATCACTAATCAAGTCAAGCGACTTCTTTTCAACATCAAACTTGTCTTTTGAAAATAATATATGATTTTCTCACCACTTTCGAGCTTCAAATCTGTCATGAATTTATATCCTCCTAAATTTGAATAATGAATATATATCATTCTTGCTCTATACGCACCGCATCACATATATCCCCTATGTTACAATTCAAATACTCACATATTCGCAAAAGTACCGAAAGTGCTACTTCCTCATTTCGCCGCATTTTTGTCATTGTTCCGGAAGCAATATTTAAATCTTTCCTTAGCATAGCGGGAGATATATCTTTTTCAATAAGCAGTATCCATAATTTTTTATAACTTATTTTCATAATGCACATTCCTCATTCTATTAAATATCATTGTATATTACTGGAAATAAAATGTCAATGTTTTAGGCTATGTTTGCGATATAATTCGCAAGTTCTTGTTGTTTTTGTCTAAAATATGTACACATAAACATCATATATAATTTCCAACGGGGCGATTACCTCGCCCCTCTGCCTTTACTTTTGATTTTTTTTGCTGCTGATAGTTCTCTGTTTTTTGAGATGGATTTTTCAGCCGCTCAAGCACACTTTTTTTATCCTGACTTTGACTGTTCTTACCATAGCATTTTTCCCAATTAGCTTCCTGTTCCTTATAATCTACATAAGCACTATGAGTTTTGTTGTAAATCCGGTAAAACTCCTGCACATTCTGATAACCATATCTTTTGGCAATGCCGGACAGTCCGATTTTTAAGATGTCAATTTCTTCATTTTTACGGTCAATTTTGCTTTGCAGTTCACCTTTCTTAGTAAACCTTGCAATACCTTTTAGGTCGTCACGCTCAAGCTCCCATGCATTGCGTTCTTTTTCTGTCTCAAAAATAATCTCATTCTGTCGTTTCAATTCCGTGTAAATCTTAAACAGCTTTGGATAAGCGGCTGCTTCGGCTGACATGACAGGCTTGGGCGGTATCTTCGGCTTGGTCTGTGTTTCCATTTCGAGCGGTTGGGGGACAGATTCCTGCACCGGCATCTGCGGTTGTATCTGCTCTGTATCAAAGAATTTTGCAGACAGTTCCCTTGTTTTTTGCAGCATCTTTGAAATCAGCATTGCCAACACCGCAACAGCACTCATAATGATAATTCCTAATCTTTCCGGCTAATTACCGAATACATCAAAAGATTCTTTGATGCGATCAGAGATGTACCCTTTTTTTATCTGTTGTATCTCCGTTTTTCCGCCACACCGCTTACAATCGCCCTGTCAACTTCACGATTCCAACGCATATAGAGGGTAAAAAAGCGCAGCTGCGAGACCACACCGTTGATTGTGCGGTCGGAAAGATTCCTGGAATTCTGGAGCCACCGGATGAAACCGCGCAGCTCCTCCCAGGAAACCGCTTCCGGGGATTTGTGGAGGTGCGGGAAAGATAATCCAGATAGAACCGTATATAGGTGCAGTAGCTTGTAAGTGTATGGTCCTTGAAACCACACAGGGAGAGAAGTTATGATTATTGATTACAACAAGGCGGCATAAAAATATAATCAAGAGGGAATGAAAGATAGTACGTCTTTTCATTCCCTCTTTTTCCTATTTTGTATTGACTCCATCCGCTGTATCAAGGGTTGCCTTACGGCGTATCGCTTCGCTTGCCCCCTGACACGCTATGTTTATGTCTAATACCAAAAATCACCCTATGACAGTTGAATATGTCATAGAGTGATTGTAATCCGTCAGGCGCGTCAGGGCAGCTCCTCCACCATGGCAATAGCCTGCTCAATAATATTCTCGAACGACTCAATCAGCACGCCCTTCTTGCTGTCGTCAATATCCATCTTGTCAATAATATCACTGTAAATACCGGCAGTTCCGGACAGGGAATCCTGGACCGTTCTCACGTATTCACGGTTCCTCTCCACCGCGCCCTCAATTGCCTCCCGGACCTCTGCCGTACCGGATGCACTGCGCTTCACGTCGTCAAAGTATTTGCTTGTCTCCTCAATGCTCTTGATATTGCTGAGCACCGCTTCGTCGGAAATCTGAATAAACTTGTTCAGCTCACTGCTCTGGCGCTCTACCTCCAGAATACTGGCATGAATGCCCTCAACCATATCGCGGCTCAGCTTTGCCAGCTTGCCTACCTCCTCTGCCACAACCGCAAAGCCTTTTCCCTGTTCTCCGGCCCTGGCTGCCTCGATACTTGCATTCAGAGCCAGGAGATTCGTCTGGTCGGCAACCTCCCGGATCCCTGCCAGGCTTTTTCCAATCTGGTCCAATGCATCCTGAAGCATATCAAAGGTTTGGGACATATCTTTAAAATTCTTCTGCAAAGAGTTGGAATCCTGCTTCAGCTGATCCATCTGCCGCTGCGCCTCTGAGACGGAGACATCAATCTCAGTCTCCACATCGCTGAAATGCTCCGCCGCATCAGTGATATCTGCAAACCCGTCATTCAGCGCGCTTACCTCACCCTGGGGCCCGATGATATCATCCTTCAGCGCAGAGAGCTGCTCGGTTGCATACCGCATCTTCTGGGTGGTCAGAAAGACATCCTCCGCCAGCTCATTGACAATCCCATATGCGCTTGTCAATGCATAATCCAAGGGATGCTTGTCAAAATCCGCCTGCCTGTTTGCTGCCGCAGCGGATGCAAAATCCTGTTCATTGTCTTTGTTTCCAGCAGTTCCAAATAATTTAAACACGTCTTTTTCCCCCTACTCAAATGCCAGACAGCACATTGTCTGATTGACAAACTGCGTATTATAATGTTCACCGACTCCAACCATGCCTGCATGTGAAAAGCTGCGGCACATCTCTGTAAGATAATTGTCCCAATAATGGTCATCGTTGAACATGATATACCGGAACAGACAATTGACGGACAGCACTGCCGAGGCGCTCCCAAGATCCCTCTTAATCCTGGAAATAGTATCCTGCACCACCTCCCGGTAGTCGCCCATGCTCAATATAGTCAAAAAGTCCATCTTGTTTGCCGGACGGAATGTGATAATGCTCCCGTCTGCCTCCACACCCTTGATGGAGACAATATAGGTATCGGAATCGCAGACATGACCAAAGGGATTCTTGAAGGTCTGGGTGGTAATCTTGTCCCTGCTGATTCCCAGCTCTGACGTATATACCTTCTCCGCAGACACGCTCTCCAGGGTGCGGATCCGATATTCCTTGGGGTCTGCCTCTGTCACCATAAACTGCTTTTCATTTCCCTGGGGATGTATGTAGATATTCTCCTTGTAGGATTTGATCCTTCCACGGAGGTTCTTGAAGATGAAAAAGGCGCATGCATCCTTATAAATCTTCCCATTGCAGGCAACTGCAGCCGAATTGCTGGTGCCGCCTGCAAGATCATAGCCATGGCGGCAGAGATAATTGGACAATGTTGTGACAGCCCGGACATCTGCCCCTGCCGAGCAGATATCAAAGCAGGCCGTTCTGCCCTTCTCCCCGCCTACCTCCTTGATGGCATTCTCAAGCCGGCGGATGTATTTGATTGGCATAACAGACGCCTGCTCCAGAACATCCGCCGCAACCTTAATATTCTCCTTCATCGCCAGAACCGTCAGTCCGGAATCAAAGGACTGCTTGTCCATATAGGCCTGCCCCACTCCTCCGATTGACGCTACGCCCGGAAAGGCCTTCTCAATGTCATGGGCTGCGCGCTCAAGCATATCTTCACTGGCAACGGAAAAAAACAGCGCCGCAGGCTCTGTAATCGTTCTTAATGCCTCTGACACATCTCCTCTCTTACTGCTGCCGTATGATATCTTCATATCTGTGTCCTCCATTCTGTCTATCTATGATCATTCCTGTATAAAACCCTCTTGTTACTCAGATTATTATTATCATACCATATCAGACGGCTTTTTCCTACTATTTTTTTCTAAAAATGAATCATGCTTTGCAGGCTTTGAGGCCTGCGGCGGGCTGCTTTCCCAGCATGATTCCTTCCCGCCGCAGTGGGGTTCTGCCTGATGATTACTCCAAATTCAGCACCACGTCAAACTGTGCCTTCACATCCTCCGGTATATAATGTGCCACCTCAATGACGGTCTTACCCACATTCAAAATGGTATCATGGACCTTTGCAGCAGTTTCTTTATCCAGTGCTGACGTTCCCTCATCCACCAGAAGCACGGAGCAGTCATACAACAGCGCTCTGGCAATTTCAATTCTCTGTCTCTGCCCGCCGGAAATATTATCCCCCGCTTCCTCCAATCGGTAATCCAGGCCCTTTTCTGCAATAAATTCCCCAAGGCCCGCGCGCCCAACAGCATCCAGCAATTTTTCCTCCGGGAAATCCCTGCCCAGCGTCAGATTGTAACGAATGGTATCGGAAAACATGGCCGGGCTCTGGGTCACATACCCGATTTTCCGATGTTCCATCTCCTTTCCGTTCAAAAGCACTTTCCCTGCCACAGGCTTCAATTCCCCGCTGATCAGCTTAAGCAGCGTACTCTTTCCGCTTCCGCTGGGCCCCTGAATCAGCACCCTGCGGCCAGGCTCTGCCTGAAAGGAAACATCCCGCAAAATCTCTTTTTCCGGTGTGTAGGAAAAGTCCACATGCTGAAATTCTACCTTCTCCACATCTTCGTATTCCTTAAGCTCCTCAGGCGTCCATTGGACAAATCCTTCTATTTTCTCACATAAAGGGCGGGTGCCTTTGATTCCGGCCGACAGAGAGGCAAGCAGCCCCAGGGAGCCCACAATCCAGCCGCTGGAATACTGTACTGCTACAAAGGCTGAAATGGATATATAACCCTTAATTCCCATATAAATACCCACAGCAATGGGAAGCATATTAATGGATGCATACACAAAATTCAGAATCAGATTGGCATCTGCCATACGGTCATTCCGGTCTGCAAGGCTGGATTCACTGCGGAAAATCATTTCTTTGGTCCGCTTTATGGCTGCAGCAATCACATTGTAATTCATCAGGGTGCTCTTATTGCGGATCACATCCTTCACAAGCCCAGTGGTCTCCTGTACGCTTCTGCTGTACTTCTTGGTCTTTTCCTCCACCTTCTTGGATAAGAATCCGGATAGCTTCAAGGGAATTGCCCCCAGCACCAGATAAATAAGTGCAAAGATCCAGTTGCTTGTAAGAGTCAGGCAAAGTGTGAATACAATCAGGGAAACCTTGCCAATGATATTAAGAATATTGCCGAAATAGGAATCCATCACCAGCTTCAAATCATTATCCAGGAATGAGAGTACCTCCGCCGTATCCTTCCCTGTGCAAATTGCGTCTTTGACACAATCCAGCTTAATCTCCGTAAGCGCCTGGGCCTGATATCGGTTCACAGCTTTCACTTTAAGCTTTCCCAGCACAAATATCAAGCCATACCCAGCAATATAGGCTGGCACATAAATGAACAGATAATCCAGCCTGCCGGTCTCCATCAGCCAGAAAAACAGCGCATAGGTTCCGGTATTATAAGGCGTCTCCAGTGCAGCCAGTATGGTCAAAAATACGGCCCGTCTCCACAGTTTGCCTTGTCGGTATTGTTTCATTGTTTGTTTCATTGCTTCATTCCTCCTTAAACAACCCTTTTATAACACGCACATGGGACAGAATCCTTTCCCGTAAGAACACCATAGAAGGGAATGTACTCCCCAAGTGCAATATTTTGCTGCAAAATCGGCCTCCAGAAGGTCTGCATCACCTGCTTGACAGGCCTGTTATACACCTGGGCCCTGCATTTTCTATGCAGATTTCCTGGGCCAGCAGCCCCATATATTGTATCACTTCTGTGTAATTATCACAATTGACTGGTGCTTTGCAAAGAATCAAATATATTTGGGACTGGGTCCGAAAATTAACATAGGAATACTCTTGGGTCAGCTCATGATAACTGCAGGTGAGTTGATATGCTTCATTTACATATGCCTGGCCATTGTTGACGAACAGCAGCGTCTTCACTGTGTCCGGCGGGATACACCCAAAAGAGACAGCAGCTATTCCTTCTGGTCCTTTTGGGATATAACGGTACGTCTCATGATCCGCGTCAAAATTCATCAGTCCCCCATAATATTTCCCGCTGCTTCTTACCTCCGCCTGCCTCCAGAATTTCTCCAGCTTTCCCGGATCGTTGGTGTGATCCTTTTCCTTTTTCTCCTGCCGCAGCAGCACAAAACCAGAATGCCTGTTATCCACAGAATAGCTGCTCTCATAAAGCTTAGCCACAATACCGATATTATACAGCAAATGCCCAATTTCCAGGTTTTGAAGTGTTTTATAGATGCTGGGATAATGACTGTCTGTAAATGGCAATGCCTCTATGATAATATCACCGTCCCTGGCCCCTGTCTCCTCCTGTATCCTGGAATTCATTTTGAAAATCATATGTTCTCCAAAAAAATCCTTGGAAAGCAAAAGCCCCTGCCGAATTACATATACCCGGAGGGTATACAAAGACCTTGCCGTTGGATAAGACATATGAATCGAATAGGGCGTCCGCATATGATGGTCAACTCGCAACACGGTGTTCAGACGTAGGAGCTGTTCTTCATACTCCCGATACCGGATCGCACGCTCATAAGGCGTACCCATAGGAACATGTTCTTCCTTTTTCTGAATCATATCCTTGCGCCCGGAGCTAAAACTCAAATCTGCATAAAAATCATCTATTGTATATCTGATAAAAATCCCCCCTTTTATGCAAATGGGCAAGGCCCCGGAATTCTTCCCTGGGCTGTCATTTGCTTGTGATTGCCGAAATACATATTGTTTCCCCCAAGTCCCACAGCTTTCACTTCCTGCAGGCCCAAATCCGTTAATATTGAACCCTTTATAGGAATACAAAGAACATCTTCGTACACATTCAATGCTGTTTCCAGCAAAGCGCTCTGTCCCTGCTGTCCCCAGGAAGGAGGCTCCCATGTTTCTACCCCTTCCAAAAGCTGATGAAACTCCGCTTCCCGCTCATAGGAAAAGTAATATGCCAAACTATCCTCCATACGAAACTGCTTCGGGTCTCCCGCTTCTTTATGGCCCTCATAAATTGCCTCACCGTTCCGCAGTCTGGAAAAATACATTCCGCTGACTTCTTCATGGGCCTTCTCCATAGCCCGAATCAAATTCATATCTGCTCCCAGGGATGTCAAAGAAAACATGGGATTGCCTCGGTCAAAGCTTCTTAAGAGACACCAGACCGCAAAGATTTCCTCCGGCTTATTCCTGATACAAAAAAAATCTGTCTGATAACCTCTGCTGCGGAAATATGCCATTTTCCTTTTCATTGCAGTATCCATTATTTCTTCCGGTATTTTCAGAAGCTGCCCATCCCTTTGATACCAATACTTAATGAATTTGTCGCGTTCCACAAATTCCAGGACAGCGCGCTCCAGTGCGTCCTCCATTCCCTGACCCAGGGCATTTCCGTTTGAGTTTCCGGCAAACAGCTTCCACTCGTCAAAGGAATTATCCAAATAGTACGCAAAGACAGAAGGAACCAAATATTTCGTATTATGTTTCAGTCCGATTCCTTCCACATAGCGAATCTGCTCTTTTAACGGCTCAAAGCTGCTCCCTGTCCAGGCAAATCCCAATTCCTCAAAAGAAAGTATTTTTGCATCCCTGGGATCTGCCATTCTGATTTCTTCATCCGGCACCTTTCGGCAGGCAAGCCTCTCAATATATTCATATATGGCTTTCAATTCATTCTCACAATCAAACTCCCCGCCCGTCAAATGATATCCTGCAATATTTGTATCCTGTCTATTAATCAGTCCATGGGATCTGAAATATCGGACCTCATAAAAATCCGTTTCTTTTTTTTCCATCAAATATTTCTTTAACCAGCTCTGAACTGCAATATCATACATAACCTTCCCCCTTCATGCTCTTATGCTCCAAATAGATTTGATACAGCGCATTATTGGTATCCATTCCGGCTGCCTCAAAGGGCAGATGATCGATCACACATTTTACAAGCATCAGCGGATAGCTGCTCTCTCCATCTATGATGATACTGGTATTCCATGGCTGAAAAGGCAGATAGCTTGACACCTCATCCTTCCCACTTATCTCTTCTTCTAAGATCCGCACCCCGCTGGAATAACGAAAAAGGGAAATTGCCAGGCAATTATGCTCCGCCATAGCATCTAAAATTTCCTGTTCATTTTTTAAAACTGTCTGGACAAACAATTCCTGCATCTTCTCATTCGGTCTGCGAAAATTCCCGGTATGCAATTCGCGTTTCGACAAAACCACTTCCTTGTCAGTCAAATAAGCAAACAGTCCTTCCTCTGTCTCTGAAAACCGAAGACATTCATTCCTGCAATATTGATTCAGAGCCTCTATATTGGCTATATGCTTCACACTGCAGATGAGAAGCGTCTCATCCCGCTTTTTCTCATCTGTACGTTCCATCACACACCCAAGCGCCTCCAACATCCGAAAAGCTTTTTTCAGGCGTTCCTCCTCACAAGCCTTTCGCGTATGCTCCTGATTGATTTTTTGAATTGTCTCATAAATATCTTTCAGTTCCTGTTCTGACAGCTTTACCTTATATATGTTCTTGTCTACCGTAAAATATGTCCAATCCTTGCTCTCCGTAATATAAAGCGTTGGATTTACATAGAGCTTTTTCTCAACCATATTTTTTCCTCCCCTGTTCTCAAAAATGATTCGCATATTTTTTGCGTGGGTGAAAGGGCTCCTTGCCAGTCATGCTAATCCACCGCCATACACCCTTTGTTGGACGCACACTCATTTATATTATAAGTAATCTAAGAGGAGAGACTGTCTGCATTCATGTTCGTACAATCTCTCCTCAAAATAAATTCAAAGAGCGGCCCCTTTGAAGAAAATAGGAATATCTTTTATCTATTATATCCTTTATATTATTTGGAAGGAAAACTTCAATAGCAAAAATTCATTACTATTCTTCGGAATGACCAGGATGATAAATCCTGTTGAATTTATCAATAAAATGATCATCTAAGTGATGGCTGACTAAAATAACGGTTACATTGGGATTCGAAAGTAGTTTTTCTTCTACTTTAAATGCATTTTTCTTATCCAACGCGGATGTACCTTCATCCATCAACAGGATTTTCTGTCCATGTAAAAGTGCGCGAGCGATTGCGATTCGCTGTTTTTGACCGCCAGAGAGTCGATTGCCATTCTCTCCAACTTGTGTATCCAGACCTTCCGGCATTTTTTCCAAATCGTGTTCCAGCGCACTGTCCCGAATTACTGTTGCCAACTGACCGTCAGAAAAAGAATCTCCCAAAGTGATATTCTGACGAATTGTCGTGTCGAACAAATACACTTCCTGATCAATGTAAGAAATCTGTTGGTAAAGAGAGGAAAGAGTATAATTCTGTATTTCCTCACCATCAATCAGAATCCTGCCTGTATGCTCATCAAGATAGCGCATAAGCAGCTTTAGAACAGTAGTCTTCCCGCATCCGCTGGGACCAATCAATGCATATTTTCCCCCTTTTTGAAATAATAAATCCGTATGTTCCAATATCTGTTTATCCCCATAACTAAACCCCACATCCTGAAAAATTATGTCATTGGTGAATACAAGGTTCTTCGTCCCTTCCGTCTGGCCATCAGAGGTTTTAGCTTCATCAAATTTCTTCCAGATTGGCGTTCCCATAGCAAAGGATACTGATGCATTCGTGATTGTTTCAAGTGCACCACTAAGATGGCCAGCCAGATTTCCAATGGATACAATGGCGCCAAAGGGAACCCATTGCCAAAGGGCAAATAACGCGGTTATAAAGAAGATACCCAACTGGAATATTGTACTTAGCAAATTAAATATTACTTCCATTTTTCCAGAAAATTTTATATATTGATATTTTTTTCGCTCTACCGCTTCACTGGATTTCTCCATAAGGTGTGTAAAATATGGAATACGGTCAAATATTTTCAAGATATAGAAGCCGTCCAAATGACTCTTTAGCTGTTTAACATAATCTTCCTGTGCAAAGGAAAGTTCTTCTCCGGCCTGATTGGCTTTCTTTTCGAAAAGCTTTGGGAGGAATAAAAGAACTATTGATCCCGCAATGCAAACAAATGTAAGAGTTATATTCAGGTAGATTAATATGGCTACCGTTGCAATTACAACAGCTGTTTGTGCAATCAGATTATAAAAAACAACGAAGCAGCTGGTGTCCAGCTGTTGGATATCATTGGTATACCATGAAAGATAAGATCCTGCTTTATTGTTACGGAACTGCTGTGGCGATAACCGTGAGATCCCTTTGGTTAGATCAGAGCGGATTTGGTTATGCATAATTTTCATGGCCTTAGCCCGGACTATATTGCGAGAATATATGACAAACATAATAACTATCCATAGACAAATTAGCCGAATGGTGGCCACAACAATTCCATGGATATCTTTGGCTACCGCGGCATCAACAACCCGCATATTGAAGATAGATGCCGAAACCTGAAGAGCAGCCGAAAGAACAATTAGTATTACAGCTACTACATTTATTTTCCAGCTTTTCCGAATATAGTATTGCATAATATTGATTCCTCCAACAAATAACTTATTGACAATAAACCTGCGCCTTTTCACAATAAATGCAGGCATTATGTTCCAAACGCAAATATGGACAGTTTTTGTTTAAGCATGATCCTAAATCAGAGCAATCATAACATTCTTTCCCAGGAAGGAAGGACGACCAAATTGCGTTTTTCTGTTCATTAATGATAACGCCTTTTTGAGGATCCACAATCCCAATGATGTTTCTATCATCATCTATATGACTACTGCATTTTACTACATCGCCATTGGCTCGGAATATATAAGAATCTTTAAAGGAAGCAAAGCACGCTTTGGCAAATGGACGTTTTTCTGACAAATTAACAACCTTCAAACCGGCAGCTAATGCCTTTTGGATATGAAAATTAAGCAGTTCCTTCCAATCTTTTGCAGAATATCGTTCCAGATATTTGACCTTTTCACCTCCCAGATCCGAAACAGGCCTAATTAGTATACCAAAACGATCATCATCTTTTACCAAATTCCCAAGATAATCGTACCAAGAAGTATCTTGATTTTCTGGAAGGACATTATAACGAAGTGTGACATTATATTTATAGTCATTAGAAAGATCGTGAATATCCTTGATATTATTAATAATGGTAGAAAAGGTGCCACTTCCATCACAGGCGATACGTGTGAGATCATGTCTTAGTCCGTCAATCGTAATTTGAAAGTTCGTTATCCCAGAATGCAAGTAGTCGAGGAAAAGAGAACGTGACAGCAAATAACCATTCGTCGTTATTGAGGAAGTAAACTTAATAGAGCTATGCTCACAGAGTGATTTCATAGAACTGGTTACTGAAGGGATAAGACCTTGGCGGCTTAGCGTGGGTTCGCCGCCAAACCACTCTAGCTTGAACTCAGTATGATTTTCGTATTTCAGCTTATGTTTTATGAACTCCATAATGCGATTTACTACACAATCATCAATTATGCCATATTTAAACTGCTCATAGCAATAGGTACAGCGGAAATTACATTGTTCCGTTGGCATAATAGTAACTTTGAAAAAACCAGACTCAACCTCTTCAATCACAGATTTTACGGTATCAGACAGTTTATCTTTTTCAATTAACATATTATATTTATGAAGGAATCTGGTTAACTCCGTGTCGATCTTTTCCGTGCCGTTATTATAAATCGTCCAGAATTCAGTGATATATTTTGCTTCCTCAAGTGCAATTTCTGTCCCCTCCAGAGTTGAAAAAAGACACAAATTTCCGATTTCGTCTTTTTCTATAGAAATATATGCAGGAACAATATACATATCTTGTCACCCCTTATATCTAAAATTGGTTTAGTTTTACATAATAGTGCAGAACAATTTTTACAAAGCATAAATTTTTGTGATAAATACAAATTTAAAAGGTAAAAGCACAGAGAAAATACATCCCTTTCGCTGTGCTTTTACTCATTTTCAATTAGTTGATCTGGCAATTATTGCCACAGTTCATGTTAACACCGCCACATACTTCAATCTCCTTATCTTTGATGAGTTTCATAATTGTCACCCCCTCCCTTATCTTTTAAAATCAATGACAATTTTTTGATTCTATTATAAGTAACTTCCTTCCTGTCCTGCAGTAACGTTCCGGTAGATATATTATACCACATTTCCAAAAGAAAACTTATACCAAAACCGGAACAAATTTACTTCTTGTTTTGGTATAAGCTTTCTTTAAAAACTGTGATATTTTGAATTCACCATTTTTTTTAAGGAGGAATAAACTAATGAAAAAATTAATCGCAGGAATCACCTTATGTCTTATTTTAGTGGGAGCATTCTTTTATAATGCTGATTGGGCGGATTCAGCTCATATTTCGAAGGAACGCCAAATTACGATTGCCGTATATAGTGATGACGGCTTGTCTATAAACACCTTCTAGTCGATCTTTTCCTTATAGTCCGACTCGTATGCGTTTTGCAGGCTTCTCATTCTTCTTTCGTCTCTCATCAGTTTATCTATCTGGTACGCCTTACGATAACTGGATTTGCCGGGAAGTCTGCCATGCGTCATACGCTCTGTTGTATAAGCTTTCTGCTCAACCAAAAATCCCAACATACTCCCCCTCTTACATCTCAGCACAAGTCTGGCGCCATCCTCACATACCCCAACTGCTTCCTCAAACAAATCACATTCTTCATAACAAGCGGCAAGATTACGCAAAACAAGAGATATTGCCACATAATGATATTTTAAGTCCACCTTGCTATTTATGTACCCGGCTTTCACCTTTTCGAGAATTGCAATCGCCTCTTGCTTTTCTCCCATTCTGTAATAATTCACGGAAATATAATTTACAATCACTGCCTCCATTCTGCTGAGCACCACCTGGTCAATCTGATCCAGCTCCATATGCTTCCTGGTTATCCGAAAAGCCTCCACGCATCGCTCGATGGCCTCCTCCCCGGTAATTTCGCCCTTTTCTGCTGCAAAACAGGCTTCCATATACTTCACATACTGCTGGTTCTCTTCCCATTCCATAGACAACCGGGATTTTAGCTGCTGAAACAATAATTCCGCTTCCTCATAACGTTTATAGTGACTTTTCCTGGCGATTTCCCGCTCCATTTCCAGCAATGCAAAGTCTTCCACCGCAAGACGGGTACTGCAGATATCCCGGTGAATCTCCAGATACTCCTTGATCTTCTGGAAGGTTCCCTGCTTGGGCTTATATCTTCCCCTTTCCAGCCTGGACACGGTTTTCTGGTCAATATCCAGGGCATCTGCCAGCTTTTCCTGGGAATGGCGCCGGATTTTCCGTTCCTGGCTTACCAACTCTGAGACAATATATACCTCCTGCTGCCGGTATGTCTTCCACAAGGCCAGCCGTGTTCCCTCGTATGGCTCATCATACTCCTCATACACCCATTGCAGCGCATCCCTCTGTTTCTTCCATTCGTGGTAAGCCTTCTCATCCTCTTCTTCTGTCAGCTGTAAAATCCGTTCCAGAAACTGGGGCATGTGAAGCAGAAGGCCGTTTTCCGCCAGCCGTTTCTCTCCCTCCAGGGTATACCACAGGGCCTCCTTGGGATTCTGACGCTTCAATTCCATATTTCCAAGGACCCACGCAGCTTTGCTGTATATATTGGCCAGCACCTCCTCATCCTGACAGGTTCGCTGGATATAGCGCAGGAGCTGCTTCCCGTCTATCACAGTATGGGCAGCATCTTCCTCCATCTTCTCCTGGATCCACATCAGCAGCAGCAACAGCTCACTTTCCCCCAGCAGATAATAATCCAGATTGTTCCACTCAAAGTCTGGCAGCGTCTGCTCTATGGCTTCCTCCAGGAGCATGGCAGCCTTCCCATGATCCCCTTCCTGCTCCCCTGCCAGAACTGCACGCATTTTGCAGATATACTGCCAATGCAGAGCCTCCTTTCCCTTCAGAAGGCTCTCATAAAAGATCAACGCCTCAGCCGCTTCCTCGTACTGCTGCTCTTCTGCATAGCGTTCCACAGCTTCCCGCAGATAGTATATATCATACGCTGTCTCATGATATAAGAACTCCATTTTATTCACGGATTTCCCCAGGCGTTCCACCAACCGTTCCAGAACCAGAGAATCCGGCAGGCGTTCGCTGCCTTCCAGCCGTTGAATCACAGATACGGAACAGACGCCGTTTGCCAGCTCCGACAGCCCAATATTGCGCTTGGTACGTTCATAAAAAATCAGATTGCCGATCTCTCTTTTATTCATAATTTACTCCCATTTCTTGCACAGCAAAAGGCTGCCAAAGCAGCCTTTTGTACTGTTCCCGGCCCAGGGGGCCGCCCATTTGCAGCAATTCGGGGCAGACAGCCTTCTATCTGAACCGCCAGCCGGATCTACACCACCATGATGATCCCGCCGTCGCTGGCATACATGCTGCTGATCCCTGCGGTATTCAGCACGAAAATATCCTTGAAATGAGCCAGGCTTCCGATCTTCTCCGCCACAAGATGCGCCCGCTTGGGATTATTGCAGTGGGAAATAGCCAGGATCTTCTCCTCGCAGTTCTGCACCTTATCCAGCATGATATGAATCATCTTATCCAGCGCCTTGCCCATGCCTCTGGCCTGGTCCAGCTGGCAGATCTCCCCCTCGCTGGTAGCGCCCATCACCGGCTTGATATTCAGTGCGCTGGCCACAAAAGCCTTCAGATTGCTGAGACGGCCGTTCTTGCGCAGAGTTTCCAGTGTCTCAAGCACAAAATAAGTGTCCTGCCCCTCAATATAGGCTTCCACCGTCTCGATTACCTGTTCAAAGTCCATCCCTGCCTCTTCGCATTCCTGGATCTTCATGGCAATCAGGGTCTCCCCCACAGAAGCGGATCTGGAATCGAAAATATAAATCTTCTTCTCCCCCTTCTCCTCCAGGTACAGGGATCTGCCCAGCTCCGCACTGTTGTAGGAGCCGCTGAGCTTCGCGGAGAGGGTCACTGCATAGACATGCTCTGCCTCACAATCAAAGGCCTTCATGTAGCGCTCCGGAGAAGGACAGGTAGACTTGGGGCAATTGGGGCTCTCCGCCACCCGCCGCAGAAAATCTGCCTGGTCAAAGCTCTCGTCATCTATAATATGATAGTCGTCCACAAATATCTCCAGGGGGACATTCTCAAAATGTCCGTCCTTTTTTAATTTCTCCGGCAGCTCTCCACAGCTGTCAACAACAATATGATAGCTCATGTTATCTTCCTCTTTCACACGTGGTTTTTATTACTACTTAATCATAACATAAACACCCATATTTGAAAAGATCTCTTTGCAAAAAACCTCTCTACTGCTGATGAAAATTAATCGTAAGCTCGCAAAACTCCGGATTCTCCATATAATAGATCTGCATCAGCTCCGGGCAGTAATCAACAATATGCTGATCCTTGATAAAGTATTCCACCATCTGCTGATATAATGTATCGTCGCTGCATTTGATCATGACGCTTTCCCTGCCTTCCTCCCGGCTCTGGTAAATCAGCTGCCCGATTTCCTCCGGCACCCAGCTGTCAAAATAGCAGCCTTCATGCACAAAATAATTATTTTCCATGGAGGTGCAGGCCGGCATGTCAATCTCCATATCCAGCTTGTGGGTGCGCTCCAGCTCCTGGTCTGTCATGCACATAAAATTATAATCAATATACTTGTTCTCCTGCTGGTCCTGATTCAGGTAGCGGCTGTTGCCCCAGGTGGTGTCCATATGGTAATACTGACCGTCCAGCAGCACAATGTTCCAGGCGTGGGCCTCATTTCGTGCTGTTCCTGTCACCACAATACAGGGGATTCCCAGATGGCGCATCAGATACTGGGTTGCACAGGCATAGCCCTGGCAGACGGTCTCCCCGTACAGGAATACGCTCAGTATATTCTGGTTCTCCGGGGCATCCGTCCGGTAATCCACCCGCTGGATCAGGTTATCAAATACATATTTTGCCTTGTCATAGTCACTGTCATGGATGGAAATCCCCTGGAGCCACTCATCCACTACCTGGTCAATCTGGGCCTGATACTGCTGCTTCTGCTCCGAATCCATGGTATAGCTGGGAGCAAATTCCAGGCCGATCACTGCTTCTCCCTGGGTATAGATTGTGTAGGTATAGCCGTTCACCCAGAACAGGCCGCCATAGTCGCAGTTGATCCCATGATAGGCCCGCTCAATGTCCTCCACCTCCACCACCGGAAGCTCGATCTTCTCCTGAAAGGTCAGGATTCCATTTAAAATCAGGTCATAGAGCTCCTGCTCCGTCTCATTCAGACACTCATAGGCATAATTGCCGGAGGAAATGCTCTGGACCTCCTGCTTTATATGCTCCTGCTCCACCATCTGCACCGAAGGCTGTTCTTCCTTCTGAACTGCCACCGGAGCCTGCTCCTCCTTCTGAACCGCTGCCGAAGCCTCCCGGCAGCCTGCCAGCAAAACAGCCAGCAACAGTGCGGCTGCTGTCAGCCGCCCAATTACATGCTTTCCTGCGCTCATATCTGCCCCCTGTTATGCTCAATGCTGAAAAAACGCTGTGACCAAACGTGTCATCTCCTGCTGATCCTTCCATCCCATCGTCTCCACCGCAGAATGCATGGCAAGCAGCGGCACGCCGATATCCACGGTGGGAATGGGTACACTGCCGGAGGCAATAACCCCCAATGTGCTTCCGCCTCTGATATCCGAGCGGTTGACGTATTTTTGATAGGAAATATCGTGGGCCCGGCACAGCTGCTCCACAATGGCCACCACCCGGCAGTCCGTGGCATAAGACTGGCTGCAGGCCTCCTTGATGCAGAGGCCTCCGTTCAGCACCGGCCGGTTGGTGGGATCGATCTTCCCCAGATAATTGGGGTGGGTTCCCTGGGCCACATCCACGGACAGCATCATGGAATCATAGATAGCCTCCTTTATCTGGCATTCTGTCCTTCCAAAACATTGGTAAATCTTTTCCATCAGGTTCAGAAGCATCATGGACCCGGCTCCCTGCTTGCCCTGGCTGCCAACCTCCTCATGGTCAAACAGGGCGATGAGGTTCACCCCCTGCTGCCTGCTGCCTGCCATCAGACCGGAGAGCAGGGACTGGACAGAGGTAAGGTTATCAAGCCTTGGGGACACCAGAAGCTCCTGTCGGGCCCCCACCAGCCGGGGCTCCTCCAGGCAGCACAGGGACAGCTCATAATCCAGAATCTCCTCCCTCTGCTCCCCAAGCTCCCTGGCCAGGAAATCAAGAAATCCCTCCTGCTGCTCCCCGGTGGAAAAAACAGGAAGAAGCTCTGTCTGTTTATTTAATTCCGCGCCCTTATCATCCCCCCGCCGCAGATGGATGGCCAGGTTGGGGATCACTGCCACAGGCTGGCGGATATCAACCAGACGCAGCCTGGGCCGGAAGGGATCCCCGCTTGCAAGGGCCACCCGGCCGCTGACGCCCAGGGGCCGATCCAGCCAGGTATTGAGGATCGGCCCCCCGTATACCTCCACATTCAGCTGTCCATAGCCGGCCGTCTCTATATCCGGGCAGGGCTTGATCCGCAGACAGGGATAATCCGTATGGGCTGCTCCGATGCGGAACCCCTCCCGGTAATTCAGCCCCTCCCCTACGGTAAAGGCAAACAGCGTTGTATCGTGATGCTTCATATAATATTTCCCACCCTGGTTCAAGCCCCAGCTCTGGGAAAAGTGCAGCTCCTCAAAGCCCGCCTCCGCCAGCTGCCTTGCCGCCTCCTGCACGGTAAGGGCCGCGCTTGTGCCCGCCTGCAGCAGCTGCCGCAGCCTTTCTGTCTCTTTCTTTTCCATACCAATACTCCTTTTCTATATCTTATCCATCTTACCATATTTTTTCAAATTATGCGAGTATATCTGAAAAAAATATGCTATACTCAAATTATGATGTTGATGTTTGGGTCAAATAGGGCTTTTCGGAACTGATATTGGCAAATGGCACAAATTTTATCCCGATTTGCGACTGTGGAGGATCTTAGAGCCCCTTCATGTTCTTCTTAATTACAGCAATTTGGCGGCACGGATGCCGCCGAAAGCCCGATCTGCGCCATGGAGGGCGCATAGAGGGCGGTTGCGTCCGGATCCATTGCCCTTCCTAAGAACATTTAGGGGCTCTTAGATTCGGAACCCGGAGCATAAGAGGGATACAATTTGTGCCATTTGCCAGACACAATTTAAAAAAGCCCTATTTGATCCAAACATCATCAAATGATGTATTCCCAATCTTATTTCAAAAAAGGAGTTTACCATGACCGCACTGGAGCTTGTAGATATTAAGGATTTTATGAACAAACTGCTGGGAACAGACCTGATGGATCATTTTCTGATGCCCGAGGCCGCCATCACCACCTGTATCACCCACACCATCGACGGCCATATGCACCCGGAATTTTACGGTCCGGCGGATGAAGAATACGAGCAGCTGCGCCAGAATGACATCTGCCCCTTTTCCCTGGTTCGTCCCATGTGCTTTGACCTGATGAAGGGCCGCCGGACGCCCCTGTCCTTCCATTTTGTATTCCAGCTGTCCCCAGAGAACCAGCAGCGCACCATTGAGCGCTCCGGCTGCCGGTTTCGGCCGGAGGACATTTCCGGCATGTTTTTAAACCTCCGGTATCAGGACAGAAGGCTGACCTGCACCACCGGAATTTCCTACCGCTCCTTCTCCCTGGACAAGTCCTTAGAGCAGGAATGGGACCGCCTGGTCATGCTTTTTTTCAAAAACCACCAGATTCCCTTTACACCATTATAATAATATCATAATAAAATATAAAAAAAATACAAAAATTCCCTGAAATCTGCATATTTTCCTTTACTTTTCCCTTGAAATATGCTATCCTAAGATCATGTCATGAAGTGACATATATTTTATACTTGGAGGTACTGGACATGCAGGGTACAGTAAAATGGTTTAACAACCAAAAGGGATACGGTTTCATTTCCGATACAGCTGGAAATGATGTATTCGTTCACTACTCAGGGCTGAACATGGACGGCTTTAAGTCCTTGGAGGAAGGCGCCAGCGTAGAGTTCGATGTAACTGAGGGTTCTAAGGGACCTCAGGCAATCAACGTAACTGTTATCCACTAATCTAATCGGTTTATTCACAATGTACCTGAGTCTTAATATATAGAAATTCGATTTATGTTTAATTTTTATTATCAAGCTAAGTGATATTGCTGAATCCCATTTGATGGAAAAGAAGTGCCCTAAGGCACTTCTTTTTTTGCTTCCTTTTTTGCCCGTTTTGATTCCTTCCCCCTTTTTACAGGAAAACCGTCCGTATCACGCTGAAACAGCAGCATACAGATGCTCCCGAGGAAAATAAACCAGTCGGAAATATTAAATATAATCCGCCGGATCCTGGGGAAGCGGCTCCTGATGCTGAAATAATCCACCACATGGTTCTTGGTCAGACGGTCCCACAAATTGCTGGCGCCTCCGCCGATCACAAGGCTTAGGCCGAGCTTCAGACCCCGGTTATCCCTCCGGCGCAGCGCCGTTGCCCACATCCCGCACAGCAGGATCATCATGACGCCGCAGAGAAGCTTTACCAGCCGCGGCCACCTCTGCAGCCGGTCAAAGACAATCCCCTCATTGTAATACTTGCGCAAAATGATACGTCCCTGTAATATCGGGGTCTCCTCCCCCAGCTCCCGCTTCTTGTCCACCAGCCCTTTCACGGTGAGATCCAGCAAAAACACAGCTGCAGCAATCAGAACATAGATCATACCCATCCTCCTTTCTGTTCTCCATCTTCACAATATGCCGGATGTCATTTCAGCCCCTTTGCCGGGCTGCCCATCCTGTATTATAGTATAACAGAAATCCTTTGGTACAGACACCATTTCTTTGAAAAAATTCGAAATCATAATTTCCACCCTTTTTCAATAAAATACAGAAAAGAGCTATTTTCATGGAGCAGCTATGGATTGTACACAGGCAGTCTACTCTGAGGACTATTATGATTTGATTATAGAAGCCGGGGACCGGGAAAGCATAGAAGCCATCACCCCCTGCCTTGCCCAGCTCTATCCCCGCTATTATGCCGCCTATGTGAACCGCAATGGCCTGCCGGAATTCGGGGTCCGCGACTATACCTACACCTCGATCCCCAATCTATACACCACTGTGGATGTGGAGGCTATGGAGGCAAGCGAGATTATACAGATCCAGAACCAGCCGGCCCTGGCATTGAAGGGCCAGGGCGTATTGGTGGGAATCATTGACACGGGAATCGAGTACCAGAATCCGGTATTCCGGTATGCGGACGGCACCACAAGGATTGCCGCCATCTGGGATCAGACCATAGAAGAAGGCCCTGCCCCCAGGGATTTCTTCTATGGGACAGAATACCGGACCGAGCAGATCAACATGGCGCTGGCCTCAGAGGATCCCCTGAAGTTCGTGCCCACCCGGGATGTGGAGGGCCATGGAACCTATGTAGCCTCCCTGGCTGCAGGCAATGAAAACCGCCAGGAGGGCTTTATCGGCGCCGCCCCCTACGCAACGCTGGCCGTGGTCAAGCTGAAGCAGGCAAAGCAATACCTGCGGGATTATTATTTCACGCCTCGGGATGCTATTGTATTTCAGGAAAATGATATTATGGCAGCCGTGATCTATCTGGATCTTCTGGCCGTTGAGCTGAATATGCCCCTGTCCCTCTGCATCGGCCTTGGCAGCAACCAGGGAAGCCACGGCGGGAAGGGGCCCCTCTCCAATATCTTAGACAGCCTGGTCACCCGGCGGATGCGGGCCGTGTGCATTGCCGCCGGAAATGAGGCCAGCAAGCAGCACCACTATTATGGCAACGGCCTGTCCCAGGGGGCCTCTGAAAATGTGGAAATCAATGTAGGGAGCAATGTCCCGGGCTTTACTATGGAAATATGGTCCACGGACCAGGATGTATTTACCGTAGAGGTTGTCTCTCCCACCGGAGATCACACCGGAAAAATCGGGATCAATGTGAATTCCTGGCGGTATCATTTTGTCTTTGAAAATACAACCGTAGAGCTAGAGAAGAATATCACCTTTGCGGGAAATGACTACCGTCTGATTTTCCTGCGGTTCATCACGCCCGGGGCAGGTGTCTGGACTCTTCGTGTCTATGGGGAAAACATTTTTAACGGCAATTTCCATATCTGGCTGCCCTTAGAGGAGCTCCAGTCCGGGCGGACTTATTTCCTAAGCTCCAACCCGGATACCACCATAACGGTGCCCGGCAACACCCGCCTGCCCATTACGGTGGGGGGCTATAATATTGCCAATAACAGCCTGTTCCTGGAATCCGGCCGCGGCTACACCATCAGCGGAAATGTCAAGCCGGATCTGTCGGCTCCTGCCGTTGAGATCCTGGGGGCCAACACCCAGAACCGCTTCACGCCGCGGACCGGAACCTGCGGGGCTGCGGCCATTACCACCGGGGCCGCCGCACTGATTCTGGAATGGGCGGTAGTCCGCGGAAACGCCAGCCGCATTACGGCATCAGATATCAAAAATATGCTGATCCAGGGCGCTGCGCGGGATGACGAACGGCTGTATCCCAATCGGGAATGGGGGTACGGACGGCTGGATCTATATGGAGCCTTTGCCACAAGGCGGAATGTGTAGAAGAGGGTTACTTGTTACTGTTCACTCTGTTCTCAGTAACATTCGCAAATCCCTTTAAAATTCGCTGCGCGAATGGGATTTGCTCACCCCTGAATCACTTTCTTACGGACTTTGCAGCAAGTGCACAGTCCTGTGTGAACAGTAACGGTTACTTTTCACGTCCGTATTATAATTTGATATCTCCTCTTGATTATACGTACAGTACGTGTTATACTATTCTTGTAAGGAGGTGGAACATGACAGACAGGGATCTTATTAAACTCTTGAAGAAAGATGGTTGGAAACTCGACAGGATTAACGGAAGCCACCATATTTTTAGAAAAGATGGTACAACCGTTTCGGTTCCCGTACATGGAAAAGATGTTCCTACCGGTCTGCTACATCAAATTTTGAAGGATACGGGACTCAAATAGCCCCGCCTTTCAAAAATGGAAAAGGAGGTTTTGTAATGTTATTTGTGTATCCCGCCATCTTCCATAAAGAAGATGAATCCTACTGGGTGGAATTTCCCGACCTGAAAGGCTGCAATACCTATGGTTCCTCCATTCCGGAAGCTATGGAAATGGCACAGGAAGCCCTTACCGGATATCTTTTGTCATTATTGGAGCATGGGGATAATATCGCTTCTCCGTCCGATATTTCTACCATTCATGCAAAAGATGGTTTTTCCACCCTCGTATCTTGCGACATTAACCAGTATAAAGATACGAAAGCAGTAAAAAAGACTTTAACCATACCGTCTTGGCTGAATGACCGCGCTATTTCCATGGGAATCAACTTTTCCCAGGCATTACAGGAAGCGCTTATCTCCAAAATACAGGCTTAACAGCTTCCTGGAAGCGGAAACCTAAGCAGTTCGCGGCCGGTTAGACCGTGAATTGTAACAGAAGAGGAACAGAAATTTGTTCTGTCGGGACTTTTGGTAAGCAGCGATAAGTTTATCAGCAAGGAAAATGCGGAGAGTATCAGGAGGGAGATCAGCATGACAAAGGTAGGGAGATTATTATTTGAAGAAGGAAGAGGAGAAGGAAGAAGCGAGGGTATAGAAGCATTCATCCTCGATAACCTGGAAGAACATATTCCGGAAGAACGTATTATAGAAAAACTGCAGCGGCGTTTCCATTTGGAGGAAGAAGAGGCGAGACACTATTTTGAAAAATATGCCTTTGCGACGCAATAAGCATGCTGACTGAATGGCAGAGAATAATACTCCTTTTTGATAAGAATTTTCATATTTCTTACCAAAAAGGAGCCATTTATTTCCAAAGACACAATTTATTTTACACTACCAGACACAACTTTATTTACACTATCAAAAAATCTGCCTCAAACGCTTCCCAAGCTCTGATAAGCCTCCGCCGTCTCTGCCAGAGCTGTCTTCTTCTGCTCCAGAAGCAGCCGCTTCCGCACCTCCTCATCTGCCAGAGCCGCCGCAGCCCCAGCTGCCATCCGTTCCCACTCTGCTGCCGGGAAAATCTGCTCTTTTGCCACATAATCTCCGTTATGCATCGTCTCCCGGAATGCAAAGATCAATTGATTGTGCAAAAATGCCCTGCGGACTGCCGACACAATCTCCGACTCATGGTTAATATCAAAATAATAGCTGCACTGTTCAAACAGCTGATCCAGAATGGATATTTTCACCCCCGGATACAGGCTTACGTTGTTAAAAGAGCCCAACCCCATAAGCTTTGGGGACATCTCGGTCAGGGCCGCAATGTGGAAATGCATTTGGGGCAAAGCCTTCACAAGCTCCTCACAGTGCTCCAGCCTGTCCGAATTGGTACAGATCAGCGCCTGGGGCTGGCAGGCGTTTTCCTTCTCAAAGGGATAGATAAAGCCAAGCATTTGCACCATATCCTTTGGCGCGCCAAGAGCCATCAGCTTGTCGTAGGCTTTTTTCTTCTGCACAATCACAGTCGCAGTGCGGCTGGCCTGCCCGTCAAAAATAACCTGCATATTGCCGGGAATGTCCTCCCGCTCCGGCTCCTGCCAGAACAGGATATCACGTTTCACCCGGGACTTCAGGCGGTTGGACACAAAAAACGGTGTGGACAGGGAATTGAAGAAAATCCTGCTCTGGGAAAAACGGGCCCGAACAAAGAAGTGCAGCACGAACTCAGTCCTTCCATGAAACACATGGGTTTCGCCATTCTCATTTACAATAATATCCCCGGTGACGAAATTCTCCACAATGGCCTCCCGGCCCTCTGCCGTAAAGTAAGTCCGATTCACCTTCTGTCCCCTGGCATTGAATATGGTCCGCCCCCACAGCGCCCCATAGCGGTTATAGTGGTCGCTGGAGCGGACGACGCCGCCCTCGTCCAGCCAATCCACAACCTTCACCAAGCGCTTATGCTTTGGCTGGGCATAGAAGATTCTTCCTCTCTCATGGCACAGGTCCTGCACCTTCCCGCTGCTGTTGGTTCCGCTGATCTCCCAGTATTCCGGCACCTTGATCTCATTAAAATACCGCGGCCCTGCTTTCTCCCCCAGCGCCTGCTTAAAATCCCCCAGAAAAAATCCATACACAGACATCACATCCTCCGGCAGAAATCCGTCGTCCTCAATCACAACCGCCGGGCCGGTAAAACCGGCCAGCTGAAAGGAGGTATGCAGGTCCTGGCTGTCCTGTCCATACGTATCAAATAATAAAATGGCATCGTTTCCTGCAAATCCAGTCTTTATTTCCGTATCACGGCCCATTTTTCCTTCACCTCCTCTGCTCACTTCAATATCACGGCCCATTTTTCCTTCACCTCCTCTGTAAAATACAGTTTCGCCTTTTCATAGGAATGCTGGTGGAAGGCTTTCAAATCCGCTTCCGTAAACAAGCGGACTATGCAGTCTGTCAGGCATTGTACCCGCTCCCTCTTCTCCATCCCGTCATGTACATCAATCAAATATCCGTTTTTCCCATCATCAATAAAGTTCTGATTGCCATACCGCACGTCAAAGCCAATGATCGGCAGCCCTGACCCGACCGCCTCCATCAGAGTAAGGCCAAACCCTTCGCTGGTAGAGGCTGACACATACCCTTCGTAGTCCTTATAGATCTCCTCCATGTTCTGCTGGCCCCGGAGCCTTACATAATCACCGCAGTTCAGCTCCTGAATCAGCTTCTTCAGCTTTGCCTCCTCGCTGCCCTTTCCGTAAATATCCAGAGAAATATCCGGCACCTGCTCTCTTGCTTTTACCACTGCCTCCACCAGCCAGTCCACATGCTTCTCATCCGCCAATCTGGAGGCTGTAATCAGGGAATGCTGCTTACGCTTCTTTTTGGGACGTTTTAGCGCATTAATGCTTCCCACCGGAATCGTCACAATCTTGGGACGGATGCCCGCATATTTTTTAAACTGCTGCTTCAGAAGCTGATTCTGGGTATCTGTGGACGCCACATAAAATTTAATATGGTTGTGCTGGGAAAAGGCATATTCATAATAATTATTCCACAGGATATGGTCCTCGTCCGTGCTCCCCTCGCTGAAATGATCCGCATGAATCACAATGCCGATCCGCGCCGGACCTGCATTCTGCATAATTGCCTGGCCAATCCCTGTGGTCCTGTCAATGATGACAACATCCTTCCTGGTCAGCTTCAGGCGGGAAACCATATATCCCACCAATTCCTCCTTGGAACAGATCAGGCGGTCCGGGAACTGGTACATGACTGCATCATTGTCTGTGATCTCTTCATAGGCCACTGTACCATCCTCATTAAAAAATCTGCGCTGGTACAAATGGGCCTTGTTGTCAAGAGGTGCATAATACTCCGAATAGATTCTGCAATAGGTATAATAATCCTTCCGGATCAGACAGCCGTTGGAGACAATCTCCACCCGGTGAACGCGGTTTTCCCTTTCATTCACCAGATACACCATACAATAGCTGTTGGTCTCCGAAAAGGTATATTTGGCGGCAGCCCCCTCCCGGGAGCAGGTAAAACGCCTGCTGCCAAAGGTCTGCTCCAGCTGCCGCAGGGTGTATGTAACAGGCGAGATTTTGCAGTCCGAGAAAAAGGTATACAGCCAGAGCACCTCGGAATCCAGAAAACCGATATTCTCGGTCATATGCTGAATATTGTCTCTGGGGAACATGTCCGTAAACACGAATTTTGCTTCCAGTCCAAGCTCCCGCAGAACTTTCGCCCGGTAAGCCTGGGCATATTCCACGCCGCTGCTGGCCCAGCCGATGCCTAAGTTAAAATTATAAATCATGGATACTCCTCCTCGTTTCCATTATGCTCAATCATATAGCAATTGAAAGACTGCATCTGTCAAAACCTTCTTTGTAAAAAAACCTCCCCGTATTAATTCGCCGAACAGTCTTACATTTTGTACCATTTGATTATATTGCTCTTCTGTCATACCTTCCACCTTTTGTACAGCCTCATCCAGAGAATCCACAACGAATCCCAGCCCTTTGTGAAGAATCGTATCTGCCTCCGAAATGCTGCTATGGACAATGACCGGAAGGCCTGCTGCCAGATAAAGGCTCAGTTTACTACATGCATTTAATTTCATATATTCCATCCAATATTCGTTCCCAGTCCATAGCAGCCCAAATCCCCCATTTTTTCTTAACGTATTTGCCAGGGTGCCTTGATCCTGGAACCATCCCAGAAACTCAATATTCGCACCGTGTTCCCAATCTCCCTCCTGGGCTGTAACTGCAAGCCTTACTGTTTCATATTTCCAATCCTGCACAAATGAAAACTTAAAGTTATCTGTTTTTCCTGCAAAATTGATTAATTTTTTGTATTGCGGAATTACTGAAAAATCAATCGAAACCGGGCAATCCCACATTCTCTGTATCACATATTTTCTTACGGTTAGTCCTTCATTCATCAAAAAATCTACCATATTCTGCGAGGGGGCAATTATGACATCTGCCTGATTATACAAATCAATATATCTTTTTAAAAGATAACGATTGCTTTCAAACATCAGCGGTAAAACATCGTGAATAAATATTATTTTTTTAACCTGGCTATATGCATTTAATTGCTTTACAAAGGCCTCATCAAACTCAAACGTATTCCAGGTAGGCGATTGAATAATGACAATGTCTCCATGGGCCACCGCAGCAATAATCCCATCCAGCCTTGTGCGCAGCATCTCTGGAGAATCTGATTCAAAGGGATAATGATAAATTCCCAGCTCATTATAATTCAGCACCCGCTTCGCAAGCTCTGCCGTAGTATGCATAGCATCCCCCGCTGTTCCCCCAAGGCCATAAATGTTTGTAATATGTATTTTCATTGTCCTGCTTCCCCCATTTCCTCCAAGAACCCGCTCCACATTTCTTTTCTTCTTCTCTGCTGTGCATTCAAAAATTTCTGCATCAATGCCGGATCTCTGATCAGATACCGGATCACATATGCCATTTTCTTATAATCCTCCGGTGAAAAGATGCAGCCTCGAATCAAGAGCTCCCGCTGATGTAAGGTATTCTCAAATCCCATAAGCAGCAGATTCCTCTGGGACGCCTCGTTTACTGCATCATCAATCTCACGGTAATTGTTTAGATCAAGATAAAAATCACACTTGTCCCACAGCTGTGCCAAATCTCTCTCGCTGATTCCCGGATAGACCCTCACATTTTTGCATTCCGCCAGCTTCTGCAATTTATCCGATACCTGTGTATGTGCCGCGATATGGATCGTCACCTCCGGCAGCTCCTGAATGATCTCTTCTAATTTTTCAATCTGGTCAGAGGCAGTCAGGATCAACGCATTCCTGCTCACATGGTTCTCCGAATACGCTTCTGGTATGGCATAAAACAAGTATCCCTTTTCTCCGTTTCTGTCCCTATACCTTTCCAATACTTCTTTATGGAAAAACAGAACTGCATCCCATATATTTTCCCCATCCTTCTCCATATCCAATATGCTGCATGTCTCCTCCTGGACAAATACTATGCATTTGCCGCCATCTGCCATCCTCTTCACACCGAATGTCAGGAACTCTTGATAGGAATTGAAAAAACGCTTCACCTCCCCATGCTCCAGCAGCATTACCACATCGTTTTGGGGGTGTCTGACAATCACCTCCTGGTTTTTGTCGGAATAATATACCTTTGATTCTACGTTTCCATCTGCATCTAGGAATTCGCTGGCATATTTGAAACCGTATTTATTATAAGAATCATTTCGGTAAACCCATCCGTCCTCTGTCTGCCATTCCACACGCTGTACAATTCCCTGTTCCGCCGGCTCCTTCAAATAGATGGATCCCCTCTTGCATCCCAGCTCGTATATGCTGCCCTGATTCCCCTGCATCTCAATATTCCAGAATTCCGGTATTTCCAGAGAATCATATTGCAGGCCTTTTTCCTCATGATCCTTCTGGTTTTGCTGCTGGCAGCCACTTGGCCCGTTGCGTGCTGGAATAAAATACTCGAAAAGTGAATTCACTCCCTGAGGCAGAAAGCTGTGCTCCTCTAAGACCACTATTTTTGCATCTATTTGTAATTGCTTTATGGTTGTCTGTAATTTCCTGATACTATCTGTATATTTATCACACAGAATTACCACTTCTCTTCTATCTCCTGCCATAGCTTTCCGTACTCCTCATATGAATATACGCTTTCCCAGCTTTTTAAAAATACTTTTGCTGATTCCTTTAACAATGCCATTCTTTCAGGATTTCCATGATTCATATAATATAAAATCGCTGTCTTCCGGTATTCAAACATCTCCTGTTTCTCATAACGATCCCATTCTCCTAAAAGCGTACTATTACGAATTGTTCTGTCCCAATCATAAAACATGCCGTCAAGATAACATATTTTTTCAGCATATGATAAAATACAAGTCGTCCATGCCATATCATCATAAGGAAAAACCGGAAACTGCCAGACTTTTATAAAAGAAGCACGATATAGTTTATTCCAAACCACTACGCCAAGCTCACTCCCGTACATATAATATAATTTGAAAAATTCCTCTGCTAATATTGGCATATCTTCCCTTGCAGCATATTGTACAGATTTGATATACTGATTACTTCTCACAGTATAGACGGATGTAACCGCAACATCACAATCATTCCTCCTGGCAGAATCATACAACCGCTCCATCATTTCCGGACGAATCATATCATCATTGTCCATAAATCCGATATACTCCCCCCTCGCTGCTTCAATCCCGGTATTCCTGGCTGCAGCAACGCCCCCATTTTCCTTATGTATCACCACCACGTTGGGATACTTCCCTGCATACCAGTCAAGAATCTTTGGCGTGGAATCCGTACATCCGTCATCCACTGCAAGAATCTCCAGCTCCGGAAGGGATTGGGCCAGGGCATTGTCCAGCGTTCTGGCAATATAAGCCTCCGCATTGTAGACCGGTATCACCAGGCTCACCCTTGGGATGTCATAGTGCCCTGTATGCGGATAAACCAAGCCTGTTTCCGCTATGGCCATCTTCCCGTTTACGGTATCCACAAACGCTTTTACAGCAAATCCATGCTCCGCCTCATATCCCTCGATCCGAATATAGTGCTGGTGTATATTTCTCGTTTCACAGATCCGCTTCCCCGATTCGTCGTAAATCCAAAATCCGTCCGGAAACAGATACCACTCCTGATCCCCTGCAAAGATCTGGTCATATGCCGCAGAGCCGTCCCGGTTATAGAAGCTCCGCCTGACCAGCTTTGCATACAGGCCCCTCTCTGATTCTGCTGTTTTAAAATATTCCGCATAAGCAATTCCGTCCTGATAATACTCTGCGCGGATCAGCCTTGTAAAGCTGTAATAATAAATCCCCCGGCAATACTCCCGGTTCCCTTCCTCCAAAGCAATTGTGGCAATCACACACCCATCCCGAATCAGCCAAATCTCAGATTCCCGTTCTTCCACTCCTGTAGCCTGCAGGCTGTCCTTTAATTCCTCCAGCTTGTCCTTTGCCCTTACCGATGCCGTCATTTCACAGTGATCCGCAAGGTATCGGTGTACGCCTAACACCTGCTCTGCACATACTCCAGCCCTACGGTATAATTCCATGTCCTTTTGTTCCGGCAGCTGCGCACATACATAGAGCGCCTGCTGCGGCAGCTTCCCCAGCACCTGCTGCTGATACGTCTGCCTGTAATCCAGTCCGGCCAGGTCATATTCTTTTACTTGCCCAAATAGGTAAACCGACATTTTCTATTCTTCCTCCATCCTGTCCCTGGCTGTGCCTTCCCTTCCTACGGGAACACAATATTCAGCTCTGTTCCTCTCCTGCCGGAACACAATATACAGCTGTTTCTCTCCTACGGGAACACAATATGCAGCTGCTCCTCTGCATCCACATACACATTACTCAGCATAATGCTCCGCATGGCGCTTTCAAATACCGTATCCTCCATTTTTTCAAAGGAAGCAAAGGACTCGTTCTGGTACTCGTACAGCACGTTTCTCTGGGCCGTTGACCTGCCGGACACCGCTGCCTGAAGCTGCTGCATGTAATCCACCTGCTCCACCCACGCATTGTCAATGGCAGTCAGCACCGCTATTCGGATAAATGTATTGGTATTGTGACGCCCCAGCTCCTGCTCCCGTTCTTCCAGTCTCTCCGCTACCTTTCGGATCAAATATTCCTCAACGGCCCCCCGCCCCCTGGCCGGAATTTCCAGAGCCTCTGGCTCCAGGCGGTAGGAAATATGATCCAGGATATACCTGGCAAGCTTTCTTTTGTCAATCCCGGTCCGGTTCTTTCTTCTGCCTTTCTTCCCCTTCTCCCTGTTCTCCGGCGCGTCCAAAAACCTCCTGATATTCGTCCTTGCCATCTGAAGAATTTTCTCCCGCCCAATCTCTCCGCCCTCCAGAAGATGATCCCTGGTGGCGTAAATCAGATCCCTCTGCCGCCGCATGATCTTATCATAATCCACGGCTCTTTTTCGGGACATTGCCGCCATCTCTTCCCCGATCTTCTGGGACTTATCAATGATCCTTTTCAGCTTCCGCCTGCTGATCTTCTTACTTCCTTCGATATATTTCTCATATCGTTCCGATTTTCCCCCGTCTACCACACTGTCCTCCAGGGAAACGAAGAAGCTGCTGCTTCCCACATCCCCCTGTCTTCCGGCCCGCCCTCTTGCCTGCCGTTCGGTCCTGACATTGTCCATTCGTCCAATGCCAATGACCGCAAGACCTCCCAGCTCTGCCACACCACGCCCCAGCTTAATGTCCGTGCCGCGACCGGCCATGGAGGTGGCCACCGTCACCGCGCCGTGCTGCCCGGCCTCTTTGACAATCTGGGCCTCCCAGTACGCATTGCTGGCATTCAGTACATTGTGGGGAATCTGCTTCTCCAACAGGCTTTTGGAAACACGTTCCGTATCCACAATATTGGACGCTACCATTAATACCGGCCGCCTGATCTTGTGAAATTCCAATGCTGTTTCCACAGCCGCCTGAATCTGCTCCTTCTTATTACAAAAATATCGGTCCGGCAAATCCACTCTCCGCCGGGGGCGGTTGGGTGGGATCACCAGCACCTTGGCCCCATACACATTCCGGAATTCCTCCGCTGCATCTGCCATGGTTCCGCTCATTCCAGCCATTTTGGGAAACATCAGGAACAGATTCTGGTACGTCACCGCTGCCACAGAGCGGTTCTCCTGGGACAGCTCCACGCCCTCCTTGGCCTCCAGGGCCTGATGCTGGCCGCCCCGCAGCTTCATTCCGTTCATCAGCCGTCCGGTGCTGCTGTCCAGAAGGGTCACCTTCCCGTCCTTGGTCACCATATAGCCGTCGCCCCTTTCAAACATCTTATGGGCACGCAGGGCCAGCGTCACATGGCGGTTAATCTCAAAGTATTCCTGGCTGTAGAAATTATCAATCTGGAAAAATGTCTCGGCATACCGGATCCCTGCATCCGTCAGCCATGCCGTCTTGTCCTCCTCCTCATAGTCCTGATCCTCCACCAGCGTCGTCACGAAGAAATCCGCCATGGCATACAGGTTGGACTGTACTCTTGGAGAGCTGGAAATCACCAGAGGCATCTGGGCTCCGTCCAACAGCACGGAATCCGCCTCGTCAATAATCACATAGTAAAAATCCCGCAGAAACCGGTCTTCTGCCCTTGTCACCAGGTTATTCAGAAGGTAGTCAAAGCCAATGGCTCCATGGGTGGTATACACAATATCCGCCCCATACAATTCCTTTTTATTCGCATTCCTTCCCTGTCCTGCCTGCCCCTGCCCGGCAGAATTTTCCTCCTCCCCCTCTCCCACCGCTGCCACCGAAAGGCCCAGGAACCGGTATACCGGGCCCATCTCCTCCGCATCGCGCTTGGCCAGATATTCATTGGAGGTTACCAGTATCACACTTTTCCCGGTCAGGGCATTGAGGTACAGGGGCATAGTGGCCACCAGCGTCTTTCCCTCCCCGGTGTTCATTTCCGCCAGATAGCCCTGATGCAGTGCAATCCCTCCTAAAATCTGCACGTCATAGGGCGCCATGCCCAGGATCCGGTGATCTGCCTCGCAGACAGCGGCATAGGCCTCCGGCAGAAGATCGTCCAGGCTCTCCCCTTTGGCCAGCCGTTCCCGGAATTCCACGGTCAGAGCGGATAGCTCCTGGTCAGACAGCAGCCGGATTCGCTCCTGGCATTTCCTGACCCTGCGTACCAGCTTATTCAGTTTCTTTAATTTCCATTTCTGTCTCATTTTTTTCGCTTCTTAGCCTTCCTCTTCCACCAGCTGCCTGTTATTTCTTCTGCTTCTTCCGGCACATACTCGATTTCCTCGATCACAATGGAATGGAACCGGAACCGAGTCATTCCGCCATTGATCAGCTGCATCCGATAGCTGTAGGTACTAAGAGGACATTGAAACACCGTCACCCCGTCCCGAATGGTAACGATGCCTGCCTCCGCATCATATTTGTCATAGAATACCAGGCGTACCATCCAGGCCTCGCCCTCCTGACAGTCGATGTCTACCGTAACCTGGTATTCCCCCTCGCCGTCAATCATGGGCAGAGCAGGCTCGATTCTCTGGGCCTGGTAATTGGTTTTGGAATACCACTGCTTAATCACCGTTCCGGGCGGCATCAGCCTGTTATAGAATTCCACATCATTTTTTCCATGATACATGACCTCGGAACCGTATAAATATGTATCCGATGAATACTCATTCCAGTAAATCGTCCACCTCTTACCTGTCATTTTTTCCGTTTCCTCTTCCAAAATCCTCGTCCAGGATTCTTTCGTTTCTTCTTCCAAAATCCTCGTTCAGGATTCTTTTCGTTTCCTCTTCCAAAATCCTCGTCCAGGATTCTTCTGTATTGATCCAGGAACCAACTGACAATTCCGTTGGTATTGTCATTATGCCTTCCGTGAAGGCCCTTCCCATAGATCTCCACGCCTTCTGACTGCATATGGGAAATCAGCATCTGGTATGCATCCCTGTCATAGTCATCCTCCAGCATATAGGAAACTGCAAATTTCGTATTTCCCCAATCCGTCTTCTCAAATTTATCCCAGAACTTGTCGTTCAACGCCTGTATGCCTCTCTCGCCAGCCCCCTTGCCCTGATACATCAATACGTCCAGGGAGGTAGAAAAGCCTCCCGGCCGGATATGCTTCTCATTGGCCGCCACATTTCCGATACTGGCCAAAGGCTTCCCCAGGAGCAGGGCATAGGGCTTGATATCACAGCCATAATACAGTGCTCCGTAGGTGCCCATGGACAGGCCGGACAATACCACCTGATCCGCCGTAAAGCCCAGCTCTGTCATATATTTCCGGATCATATCCACATAGAACCCTTCGTACTCCGTCGAGCCCATATAGAAGGCCCCTCCCTCCAGCCGCGGCTCTGCCACCAGAAGATAGGGGCAGCCCATTCCCCGCATCATATAATAGCCCTCAAAGCCTTGCAGGGTTTTATATCCGGAAAAATAGACGCAAAGGGGCGGCTTCAGATCCCCCGGGTCAAAATAGCAGAATGCCTCTTCCCGTTGGGACGACACATACCGCTCTCCTCCCGGCAGGAAGTATCCATGGCTTCCTCTGGATTTTCTCTGATGCAGTGCATTCAGACAAAGCCGCCCGCTGCCCCTGGCGCTGACGGACAGAAAGGCTGCGCCGCTCCCCATGCTGTCCAGACAGATCACCTGCTGCAGTGCCTTCTCGTCAAAGCTCCAATGGGCGATTTCTTCTGTGCCTCCATACGCAAACTGTGTGATCTCAAATGAAATGGATACAGATGAATCCTTGCTGTATTCCAGCCACAGGTCAACCGCCTGGCCCTGCTCTAAGGGGGTATTATAACGCCAAAAAGCTGCCTGGCGGAATTCTTCTCCAAAATCCCCCTCCAATACCACACCGTAATTTCCCTCCCATTTTACGCTCCCCTCAAATCCCCGGGCAATGCTTAGATCCGTTAACTGCAGCTTCCCGCCATAGGGTCTCGCAAAATAGTATTTTGTCTCCTTTGCCAGGAATTCTGGAAGCTCCTCTGTTGCAATAACTTGTGCCTTCCTGCTGCAACAGAGCCATGTTGTCCCCTCATCCATCTCCACATGCTCTGTAATAAAAAGGGTATATGCTCTGATTGCCCGAAACAAAAGAGGGATTTCTTCTTCCCGGGGACTTCGGTCCAGAAAACACATGTCATAGGATTTTTCCATCAGACTGCCCTCTATATGCGCCGCATAATCCAGCTGAACCCATTGGGGCAGTGCAAAGATATTATTCCAGTCTTCTTCTCCCAGCTGTAAGATGTGAATTGCCTCCAACCCTGTCCATCACCTTTCCCCATTTTTCCAACAATCTCTCTGTTGTATACTCCTTCACAAGCTCATAGGAACAGACCCTGGCCTGATTCCAGCCCTGAAGCCCCTTGAGATAATACTCCAGCGGCTCTGTCAGTTCTTCGATTTTTTTAATCACAATGCCATTCCTGCCATGCTCCACAAACTCTGTCTTTGTCCGCACAATCTGCGGGATTCCAATGCTGATTGCCGTAATCTGCAGATACATTTCCGGCATTTTCCGCAGATCCACAAGCAGCCTCTGCTCCCGCATACATTTACTCACTGACAGCTCATCCACACATTGCTCTGCAAAAAACTTAACGGGAATGGTCTCTGTCTGATCCAGATTATTTTCAGAAACATACTCCTGTTCCTCCTCCGCCGCCCAGCGTTCCTCCAGGCCGGCATTTTTCAATGCAATTCTGGCCTGCTCCAATATCCGCTGCTTTCTGTCATACTCTGCCCTTCTGGTAAACAGATGGATCCTGGCATTTTCATTGATTTCCAGATAATTTCCCAAAAATCCGATTATTTCCTCAAAAAGCGCCTCTTCCAGATTGTCTACCGGAACCAGCAGCTTCTGCACTGCGAACTGTCCGCTGATACTTGCATCCACCCGGGAATCATAGGGCGGAATGACCATCAGGTTCTGAAGGGGTAATCTGCATTCCTGCTGCAGCTGTCCGGCATTTCTCTTGGAATCTGTGACCAGGTAATCTGCATTATTAATCATAAGGAATGATTCCGGATGTGCCTTGGGCGGATATCTGTCCTCAAAAAAGGAGAGAATCTGCTTTTTCCCTTTCAAGGCCCTGCCCAGCAGTCTGGCATGCTGACTGTGCATTGCCGCACAGAAGATATCCTGCTTGTCCGTCAGCTCCAGATAGGAAACCAGAATCTCATAGAGCACCTGCTCCAGATTGTCATAGGTGAAGCTTGAGAACTGCTTCTCCTGCATCTTTTCCTGATACTGCAGCAGATAGTAGGGGCATCTTGGATTGATCTCCACATGCCCGTCCTCCGGAAAATGCCGCAGCTTCCACATTCCATTCTCCATCAGATAATCCTGATACAGGGGCTTTTCCTTCTCATAGAGGATGGTGCTGGACACAAAGCCTCTGTCATCATAGATATTCCGGCGCTGAAGCTGTCCTTCCCTGTACAAATCAATCCGGATGGGATTTCCGTCCTCTCCAAACTCAATCTGTGCATACTTTTTCTTATTCAGCATGCCAAGCACCACAAAGGGCGTATAGACAAACTCAATTCCCTGGGGCCATTTTAAATTATGAAAGGACAGCACCACTGCCTTTTTCCGTTTTACCTCCTGCATGGCGTCAAAGCAGGACCAGTAGGGCGCATGGTACAGCCCCTGCCGGTGAAGAAAATGACGAAAATTCGGCGCAAAGCTAAGGAGCATGATCTGATAGGGACAGGCCTTGCTTCTGTGAAACAGCTGAATCTGTTTTACCGTATCATCAAATTCCGTATGCATACGTCTGACCGTCCAGCTCTGCTCATTTTCGCACCATTGGTTTTGCTGATACCAGGCCGGAATAAAATATAACATCTCTCTCTCCAATTCTTTCTAAAACAACGGCCGGCAGGAATCATATTTATAAATAGATGCAAGCTCCCGAAAGATCGTACACCAGAAGCTGGTCATCATCATGATTGAGGTCGGCAGCGTGGTAAGGGAACTGTCAATGGTTCCGCGCAGCTGCAGCAGAAGGGGCACCAGAATGCATCCCCCCATAATGGTGGCGCTTACAAAGCTGATACTTCCTATGGCTCTTCTCAGGTATCGCTTCGTATCCCGTCCTGCGTGAAGATTTACAATGCTGTCCCCGCTTTTCAAAAACTGCTCCGTCAGGTCTTTGGGGCTGATCATGAGTAGGGAAAGGCTGATTGTAAGCAGATATTCGCAGGCAATGTACACTGCAATTCCTGCCGGGCTGGTCAGATTCATATTTTCCTGCCACCAGATAATGGCCTCATTTTCCGGAAATGCATATCCCAATAAGGAGACCAGAAGCTTCGGAAGTATAAATACCATGGTGGAAAACATCAGCGGCATCACTCCCACCGGATTCAGCTTAATTGCCATATAATTTTTATCTGCATAAATATTATGTATGGACACACGCTGTACCGGGATCCGAAGCTCTGCATTTTCCATTATAAGGGTTATCACTAAAACTGCCAGGGATACCAGCAGCGGAATCATAAGGCTCTCCATGTCGTAATGCAGCACAGTGGCTATCACCCGCTCCAATATATTCACCAGCCCTAATATCATCCGACCGCCCACACCGTATTTCCCATTCCGTTCTGACAGCCACAGGATCACCATCACGCCGGTTATCATTTGCAGGATTACGATCCCTCTGGCCCATGTCTGCTGCCCCTCTGCCACGGAAAAGGTTAGCTGGGGCACCTGTGCAAATGCCTGCATAATGGCAATGGCAAGGGTCACTGTTACCATCGTGCGTCCCATCACTCTGGGGGATAGCCTTGTTTTTACAAACAATCCCCGGATGGCAAAGGCGATCTGTACAAACAGGCTTGATATCATAAATGGAAAGATTCCCAATGCAAATATCGAAGACTTGTTCATGTCCCCGCCAACGGTCTGCATCAGGATCTCCTCCACTCCTACTGTCCGGTATGTGTCAGAGGGAAACTCGATCCCATACAGCGGGATACATTTTCCCAATATATATACAAAAAGTATTCCGGCTGAATAGATCAGCCTGTACTTCATTATGTTCTCTTTTTGTGCTGACTGCGTCAAAATAACTCTCCTGATTTATGTTTTCTCATGGCGGCGGCCGTCATGTGACTGACGGCCGCCAACATTGCATTACTTATTTAACAGCTGGTCTTCCAGCTCCTTCTTCCTCTTGCACAGCTGATGCCTCCGCACCAAAAATATGGCTGTCGCTGCAATGAGAAGGAGCAGCACTGGTATATCCCACCAGCATCCCAGCTTCAAATGTTCAAAAAATCCCATGCGCTCCTTTACCTTTCTTTGTCTCCAAGCTCTTTTTCCAGCTTGGCAATTTGTTTCTTCTGCTTCCTTGTCGCTCCGATGTAAGCGCCTCCCGTCACAGCTGCCAGAATCAATCCTGCAAGATGAAGCGGGCAATGCTGGTCATCTGCAACGTTGTCCATTACGGCCAGCGGTACATCATCATCCTCAATTTCCTGGCCCTCCTGATTGTCCTCCTCATCATCCAATACACCCAGAGGTACTTCATCATCCTCAATCTCAGCTTGAACAGGTGCGTCAGGTGCTGCTGGTGTGTCAGGTACTGCTGGTGTGTCAGGTGTCGGCGCAGGTGCTGCCGGTGTGTCAGGTGTCGGCGCAGGTGCGACTGCCGGTGCTGCCGGTCCATCGCCTGCCGGAGCCAACGGTACATCATCATCCGGTATCTCGATGCCTGCTACAGATGTGCTTTGGCTTATGCTCTGGCTGATGGATAAGCTCTCGCTTGTGGACAGGCTCTCGCTGGCGCTTTCGCTTGTGCTGGTTGAGGTGCTTTCACTCTGGCTTACACTCGTGGATACACTCTCGCTCTGGCTTACACTCGTGGATGCGCTCTCGCTCTGGCTGTCTGCTACACTTGTTGATAAGCTCTGGCTGTCTGCTACACTTGTTGATAAGCTCTGGCTTTCTGCTACACTCGTTGATAAACTCTGGCTATCTGCCACACTCGTTGACAAGCTCTGGCTTTCTGCTACACTCGTTGATAAGCTCTGGCTATCCGCCACACTCGTCGACAGGCTCTGGCTGTCTGCCACACTCGTTGACAGGCTCTGGCTTTCTGCTACACTCGTTGATAAACTCTGGCTATCTGCCACACTCGTT